>JAGLBW010000002.1 GCA_023146545.1 Cocleimonas sp. | reverse complement strand
CCAAGGTATCACTGAAACGCATGGTCAACGCTTTAGGCTTGGAAGCATGGTTTTCTGAGCCATTATGAAAGGATCAATAGCGTTGAACCTAAGATGAAAACAAGAATTGGGCGGGATTTTTACAAAATAAAGCGTGTTGACCTGCTTGTTTTGCTTGGTTCATTCTGATTATTTTTTTCTGCAACATAGGGACATCTTTATATTGATCCGCCAAGGTTGCTAGGTTTAAACGGGCATATTCAAAGTATTTAAAATGCTGTGCCTGCATCTCCTTGTTTTTTTGTGTAAACCCTATGCAGGCAAAAACACTATCAACCCGTGTTAGTAAATAACGATAACGCCCCGAAACAGGCTCTCCTTTTAGTTTTGGACGACTAATTTTAGAATAAGTGTGCATTGCTTCATTCAGCTCACCCTGAAGAAAAAACAAATGACCTTTTATTTCATAATAAAAAGCAATTAAGTAGCGTTCTTCTTCCGAACGACGTTTTGGTGCAACATCACTGATAGTCATCAGGTGGTGTGCTTTTTCTAATAAACGCGGCGTTGCTTGATAGGCTTGTAGACGCAAACTTTCATAGGCTTCAGCTAATAACATACTTAAAATCATTTGCTGTTGTTTTCTAGAAAAGCTGGCAAAGGAATGATGCTCTAATTGTCGCTGAAGGGTTTGCATTGCTTGCCAATACTGATGAGCTGATGCATGATCTCGCGCGTTGTTGATATCAATTTCCAATAAACGATGCTGTATAAACAGTTGGTTAATATCAGTGGATTGTTGCACCGTTGCATGACCTTTTATGGCATCCTTGTCTGCTAAGTGTTGATAAAGACTCAAGGCTTTTTTATACAGGTAACGTGCTTCAATCGGATCATTTAGGTTCAAATAATAGGCATGACCACTGATATTTCCCATCCGCACTAAATGCTCAGCATACAATACCCGAATCGCTTGGTTTTCAGGGGAATCATGACTCCAATCTTGCAAACGATTAATAGTGAGTTTTGTTACCTCTTTTTCTAAACTTGGGGTATAAGGAATAGTGGCTAGCATTTGTTTTAAATCAGCAACAGCTTCTACTGCATTTTCTTGGCGCAAACCATTATTTTCAGATTGTTGACGGTATTGTCCCAATATTTGCCCAATGCCTAGCGTGAATAAACTCACCACAAAAATCGTCATAAAGAAATATTGATAACGAGACAGTAATTTGCCCAAAAAATAGAAAATGCCCCCTTGTGCGGCAACAATCGGTTCTCCTTTTAACCAATGTTGTAAATCTTGTTGAAGCTCCTGCGCAGAAGCATAACGCCCCCGACGGTCATGAGCGGTTGCTTTGGTTAAGATTTGTTCTAATTCTTTATCTTCTACCCTTTGAGCTAAGGTATTAAGATCAGGTGAGCTGTAAGGGTTATTTACTGAAGCATCTTGTATTACAGGTAGTGGTTCACCACTCAATAATTGCCCTAAAATAACGCCTAAACTAAACACATCATCGGTTTTGTCAGGCAATCCTTGCTGATGCCGTTGAGGACTCGCATATTCAGGCGTTATCGCATAAGTGGGCAAGGTTTCATTCGGCTTTAGGCATTTATTCTCTGTTAATGTTTGTGCAATGCCAAAGTCGAGTAATTTTAAAACCCCATTACGGTTTCCTTTATTGATCACTAAAATATTATCAGGCTTAAGATCACAGTGAATAATATCCTCTTGATGCGCATCGTCTACAACGCCACACAAATCAGCACAGAGTTGAACGATAGCCTGTACAGGCAGTGAGTTTTCAATCGCATAACGGTCAATACTAATGCCTTCCACTAACTCCATGACCAGATAAGGAAACCCTTCAGTTAATGTGCCACCGTCTAACAAGGTCACAATATTAGGGTGCTGAATATCAGCCAACAGTTGACGTTCTCTTAGGAAAAGTTGTAGCTCAAGGTTGGCAACCTCCAGTACTTTTATGGCAACAATTTGTTCATATTCACCATCAATACGCTGGGCAGAATAAACTCTCCCCATACCACCGTGTGCAATTTTTTTAATAACCTGATAAACACCCAAATACCGCCCTGTTAAATCAGGACACCGTTCGATCATCCGATTAACGGCTTCTGTTGCCGCTATTGGCTTGCCTAAAAAATCATCCAACACATTGTGTGATTCTAATAAAATCAGGACTTCCTTTAAGGTCTCCTTATCCTCTTTTAAAACGGTTTTAAGCCAATTGACACGCACCACTTTGTCTTTTAGTAATGCCGCCGAAAAATACTGTTCACTTTTCTCAAATCCTTCCGTATTTATTGTCGTATCTCCTTATATAACCATGCTCTAGCCATCGTCCATTTACGTTTAATGGTTGATTCTGATAACGCCAATAACTTAGCAATCTCTTCAATTGTCATCCCTGAAAAAAACCGTAATTCAACAATACGTACCTGTACCGCATCCAAACATTCCAGACGTTTTAACCCTTCCTCTAGCGCGATGATATCAATATCTCGTGCCGTTTCCCGTTGGTTACCACAAACCTCCTCATTCAAGGTCATAAAGGTACGGTCCCCTCCTCGTTTCAAGGCATTTTTAACCCGAGAATGTTCGACTAAAACCTGACGAATACAGCGCCCACAAATGGCAAGAAAATGTTGTTTGTCCTCACTTTTAATGTCTTGATTAGAGCACATTTTCAAATAGGCTTCGTTTACCAAAGCGGTAGGACACAAGGTATGCCCCGCTCTTTCTCGTGACATATAAATTGAAGCTAAACGTTTAAGCTCAGGATAAACAGACTGCAATAGCATTGAGTTATTTTGATTAAATTCCATTTTTAGTTGTTCTCACTAACGATGTATCAATAGATACCTGAAACCATAAGGGTATTAGGCTAAGCACAGTATTGATTCGGTAGTTATAACAACAACTGCCAAACGCTTTTTTTATGCCTGTCCAAAAGTAACGCCAAAATTAACGTTATGCCATCAGATAGAACGTAATAGACTTGTTTCAATATTTTATTGCGTACAAATTATTTTTTAGAATGGAAAACGCCAATAAAATAAGAAATGTTTAATAACGAGAGTCTACACCTAAGAAACTAGCGAAAAAATAACACAAAAAAGCTCATTTTTTTATAAAAAATTCAATAAATTCATAATGATAACAAATACTAATCAAGACAATAAATTAAGCTTTTATTGGATGGCTATAAAATAACCATTTTGGCTATTTAATTATCTTTTAGGGATTTTTTTGATAAAAAAAAGGTCGGGAGTCAGGATTGCGAAAAGCAGTGATTTTTAAGAGAATCGATACATTGCCCCATCGGATAAAATGAGAAATAAACCAACCACAATAAACAATAGGCTACAGCCAAAGGTAAACATAAAAATTTGTTTTTGGGTAAAGTGTTGTCGGTTTCTAAAGGGTGATTCAATATAACGCCAGCTAAGATAAGCTAAAGGAAAGGTTGCAACACTTAAAAAGCCCATTAACGTTAGGCTAGGGGTATCAATTGAAGCCGCACGCGCAAAAATAAATAACGGTTGATGCCATAAATAAGCACTGTATGAAATTAATCCAATGCCAACCAATAATTTCAATGAAAGTAGTTTATTCACTAAGGTATCTTGATTAGCAAAGAGAATAACCAGCAGTGTTCCTAATGTTGGAATCAAGGTATAGACACTCGGAAAAGGAATACTTTTATCTAAGAAAAAAAATGAACCAACAATTAACACCAAACCAAATAAGCTTGCCCAATGACAAATCCAACCTTTAGGGCTTTGATGATAAAAAAGATAGTTCGCTAACAAAGCGCCCATCATTAACTCCCATGCCCGTGTTAAAATTAAATAAAAATTAGCATTAGGATAATAACGCCACCCCCACTCTGTTAAACCTAAACTTAACAGCGCAATCACCCCCATCAGGGTAAACAAAACAGCTTGTCCCCCACGCCAAAACAGCGCGAGTAATAGGGGAAAAACAAGATAGAACTGCTCTTCAACCGCTAAACTCCAAGTATGTAACAAGGGGATTAATTCAGCATTGCTGGTAAAGTAATCTGTTTCTTGTAGAAAGAAAATATTGGAAACAAAGGCGACAACCGCAATCAGACTTTTGCCAAAATCTTTTAATTCATTAGGCAAAAACCACACCCATGCAAAAGGAAGGCAGAGGAGGAGAATAAAGAATAGCGCAGGTAAAATACGACGTGCACGTTTTTCGTAAAAGGTCTTAATTGAAAAAACACCGTGCTCAAGGTCTTTCAATAAAAGGGAGGTAATGAGGTAACCACTAATGACAAAAAACATGTCAACACCGATATACCCTCCCCCAATCCATTTAAACCCCGCATGAAAAAGGATAACAGAAACAACCGCTAGGGCGCGTAAACCATCTATTTCTTTTCTATAAGTCACAAGCAGATACTACACTGTAAAATCATTTATTTATAATATATTCATATAGTTAACAATAAAAACCGAGTTTAAGCAACTCGCGATAATAGCAGATTTAAACTCAGAAGTAACAATTTATTTACACGCATAAATGAGCCGCTAAGACCTTTTAAAACAAAGAGCTATCCTTATTTTTTATTGTTTAAAAAAAACACATTTTCTATCAAATCCAATGCCTATTCTTTTTTTTTAAATGCTATAGTTATCGCTTAGCTTAGATGAAACAAATACAAAAGATTAGACACCCGTTATTGTTTTTTAAGAGAACAAAAAAACCTTCTTTTAGGTGCTCTTTTAGTCCCCGCCCCTTAAACCATCTTAAACCGCTATATTTAAAAGGAAATTAATATGTCTATGGCACAAAAGCCACGTCTACTGATCTGCATTATGCTGATAGGATTATTCTCAACCATATCTGCTATGGCAGACTCCCCATCAGCACGAAAAAGTTTGATTCGCTCCGCTAATATTGATGCCAATGAAGAATATACCTTTAAACATTGCAACCCTTTACGAAAAAAACCATTTGAGACTAACAGTAAGAAGAAAAAATTATTATTGATCGGTGACAGTCAGGCGTGTGATTTTCTAAATAGTATGATTGAAAATGGTTATCTAACTAATTATCAAATTCGGATGCGCTATATTCCTTATCAATGCCAACCCTTGATCAGTAAACACCTGTCTCGATTTATTGATCGTAAAGACCGTGAACTGTGTGCGGATACGGAACGCACGGATAATTTATTGCAAGCAAAAGAACAGATTAAACAAGCTAATTTGGTTATTTTTTCTGCACGCTGGAAGGCAAAAGCTGCCAAAGCATTAACTGAAACGATTCGACAACTGAATATTAAATCAGATCAAAATGTGATTGTTTTAGGGGGGAAGTTTTTTGGTAAAATATCCATCCGACAGTATTTACGGATGTCGGATAAAACGTTATTGAGTATTAAAAATGACATTGATGACAATGTAAAAGAATCGAATAAAATTCTACGTACCGAACTCAATCGAAGAATTATCTATATTGACCAATATAAATTGGTGTGTGGGTCAGAAAAAGACTGTCCTGTTTTTACTAAAAATTTAGACCTTATTTCTTATGATGGCTGGCATTTAACGAAATCTGGGGCACGTTATGTTGGTAATAAATTATTTAAAAATAGTCCTTTAAGGGAAATGTAAGCACACCCAATGGTAGATCATACCCTATTGATACGATCTACCGATTGGCTTAATCTTCTACAAGCGCCTCATCCTCTCCATCAAGATCAATATCATCATCCATATTTTCAATCGGTGCAATTTGCACTAAAGCTTCGCCTTTACCAAGCTTAATTAAGGTAACACCTTGTGTATTACGACCACTGATAGAAATGTTATCAACAGGAGTTCTGACTAAGATACCACCGCTAGTAATCAGCATAATCTCATCATCTTTAGCTACTTGAACTGCACCAATAGCTTGACCATTACGCGGTGATGCTTTAACGGCAATAACACCCATTCCACCGCGTTTTTGTAATGAGAATTGATCAACATCGGTACGCTTTCCGTAACCATTTTCGGTCGCAATCAGTACCTTACCTTTGATCTCATTAACAATAATTAAGGCATTGACCTTAATATCTTTAGCAAGCTTAATGCCTCGCACACCAACGGCAGTACGCCCTGTTGAACGCACATCGTTTTCATGGAAGTGAATCGCTTTACCTGCGGAAGTAAACAGCATAACTTCATTGTCGCCATTGGTAATAGCAACATCAACCAGTTGATTACCATCCCGCAAATCAATAGCAATAATACCGTTAGCACGTTGATTTGAAAAAGCTTTTAGCTCTGTTTTCTTAACCGTACCGTGTTCTGTTGCCATAAAGACGAATTTATCATCTTCATATTCACGAATGGGCAAGACAGCTTGAATACTTTCGCCTTCTTCTAAGGGTAATAGATTAACAAAGGGACGACCACGCGAGGTACGACTTGCCATAGGCAATTGATAAACTTGCAACCAATATAAGCGCCCTCGGCTAGAGAAGCACAGTAAGGTATCATGCGTACTGGCAACAAATAATTTTTCGATGAAATCCTCGTCTTTCATCTTCGTTGCCGTTTTACCACGCCCCCCTCGACGTTGTGCACGATAAGTATCCAAAGGTTGTGCTTTAACATAGCCTGCGTGTGATAGTGTAACCACAACATCTTCTTCTGGGATTAAATCCAGATCGACTAAGTCCTCTCCAATCGCATTAATCACGGTGCGACGTGGTTCGCCAAACTGGGCAATAATTTCAGTGAGTTCTTCACGAATGACGGACATCAAACGTTCAGGACGACTAACAATATCTAAAAGATCAAGAATACGTTCTAGAATCTCTCGGTATTCATGCAGTATTTTATCTTTTTCTAAGCCCGTTAAACGGTGTAGCTGTAAATCAAGAATGGCTTTAACTTGTACTTCTGATAACCAATAACCTTCTTCTTTTAAACCATAATGATGGGAAAGATTTTCAGGTTTTGCTATATTAGCATCACCACGTTCTAACATTTCCCTAACAATATTAGCATTCCAAGCACGGGCTAACAAAGCCGCACGGGCTTCAGGTGGGTTAGCAGATGCTTTTATTAAAACAATGACCTTATCAATACTGCCCAAGGCAACCGCTAAGCCTTCTAAAATATGTGCTCTTGCTCTGGCTTTACGTAGTAAGAAAATAGTTCTACGGGTAACAACTTCACGACGATGACGTAAAAAAGCATCTAAAATTTGCTTGAGATTAAGCAATTTCGGCTGACCACCTTCAATAGCGATCATATTGATGCCAAATGAGTTTTGCATCTGCGTTTGTTTATACAGGTTATTTAACACAACCTCGCCCGACTCACCCCGTTTGATCTCAATGACCATTCGCATCCCGTCTTTATCGGACTCATCACGAAGCTCGGAAATGCCTTCAATTTTTTTATCTTTAACCAGTTGGGCAATTTTTTCAATTAAACGGGCTTTGTTGACTTGATAAGGCAACTCGTGAACTACAATTTTTTCACGCCCTTTTGCATTGGTTTCAATATCGGCAACCGCACGAATTTTTACACTGCCTCGACCGGTGTGGTACGCCTGTTTGATGCCTTGAGCACCATTGATAATACCCGCTGTAGGAAAGTCAGGGCCGGGCAAATACTCCATTAATGCCGAAATATCCAAGGACTCATCATCAATCAGTGCAATACAAGCATTGACGACTTCGGTGAGGTTATGCGGTGGAATATTGGTTGCCATACCCACAGCAATACCCGAAGAACCATTAATTAATAAATTGGGAAAGCGGGTTGGAAAAACAGCAGGCTCTGATTCTGATCCATCATAGTTATCAATAAAATCAACCGTGTCTTTCTCAATATCAGCTTGCAATAAGTGTGCAATTTTTGACATACGAACTTCGGTATAACGCATGGCGGCAGGTGAATCACCATCGACAGAGCCGAAGTTTCCTTGACCATCAATGAGCATATGGCGCATTGAAAAAGGCTGTGCCATGCGTACCATCGTGTCATAAACAGCAGTATCGCCGTGGGGATGATATTTACCAATAACATCACCCACAATACGCGCAGATTTCTTATAGGGCTTATTCCAATCGTTACCTAAATCACTCATCGCAAATAAAACACGACGATGAACTGGCTTGAGACCATCTCGAACATCAGGTAAAGCACGTCCAATAATGACACTCATTGCGTATTCCAAATAGGATTTACGCATCTCATCTTCAAGATTAATCGGGATTATTTCCCCTGCAAATTCTGCCATAGTTTATTGAGCCATTTCAGTGTAAATAAGCCGCTAAGCGTAACATAATTAGAGGATAGGTTCAGGAGGACTTCAGCTTTCGTACGGCTTGTTTATGATATATTGAGGCAGACTATAACGCGTCTTTATTTAACCTCCGCTTCTTTCGACAGAATAAGCCTTAAAATGATTGGTAAAAGGATTTGAGCATTGTAAAAAAAGCACCCCAGCGATTGTTAAACCGGATTGGTCGTCACCCCTATTTTCACGATGAGCATCATTCAAAACGTAGAAATGAAATGCGATGGTTAACCGTGGAACATACTCCAATACCCCTTCGTTCACTGCCTTCAGCTTTGGAAGGTTTTTCAATTGTTCAATTAACCGATATGCATTTACGCCCGTTTACTCAGATTGATCATATTCAACGTGCGGTTAAACTAAGTAACGCCCTAAATCCTGATATTATTGTTTTAACAGGTGATTATGTTTGGCACGATGCCGAAGATATTTTAGAGCTTGTACCTACCCTTGCTAATTTACGCGCAAAATATGGTGTGTTTGCCATTTTAGGCAATCATGAATATAAAACGAACGCCCCTTTAATCAGACGGACATTTGAGCGGTATAATATTCCTGTTTATACCAATTTTGGAGCGCATATTGATGTCGGTGATGCTTCTGTTTATCTGGCGGGGATTGATGATGGTTGGTTAGGACGGCCTAATATTGATAAGACTCTAGAAAATTACCGTCAGGATCAAACGCCCATTATTTTAATGGCGCATGAGCCTGATATGATTGATTGGTATGCGGATCGAGAAGAGATTAGTTTACAGGTTTCAGGACATACCCACGGTGGACAAGTTCGCACGGCTAAGGGAAAGCCATTAGTACGTCCTTATTTAGGAAAAAAATATGTACAGGGTTTATACCGTGTTAATCAGTCGTGGGTTTATACGAGTCGCGGCATTGGTACAACGGGTATTCCGCTTCGACACAACTGCGTGCCAGAAGTCACTCATTTAACGCTGACATGCGCTTAAATCGATAGATCATGATAGGTCTAGAATTGATACACCCAAGAGAGACTAACTACGGGCCATATTTTATAGTCCTCTAGCTTATCTTCAATCTTTTTAAGTTCGTTATCAATTTCTTCTTGAGGTAACCCTACGGGTATTTTCCCTGTTGATTTATCAATAATTTCAAACCCAGCCTCCGCTTTTCCTAAGTAAGCTAAACCAAGCTCTAAGGTATAATACCAACCTTTGTTTTTATCTTTTTTACTGCTGTAACCTACACCAAGATAAGGTGCTATATCACCATAGTCAAGTGTTGTCTTTACCTCAAAACGATCTAAAGCTTGCCCAATTTTTATCCCTCTAAACACAAAATCAGGGGTAGGCTGTGGGTCGATATGATCATTGCCTAATAATAACCCACCGCTAATAAAAAGGTGCTTATTCTGTTTAGGATACCAATCTAATACGGCATTGATGCTGTCAGCGCGGGCATCCACGTTGTATTCAATAGAACCTATTTTAAAACTACTGATTTTAGCTTCAATATGGCTGAAGCCCAACCTTAAGTCTAAAGAGGGGTTTAACGATTTATTAAGCTCCACACCAAACCCTAACGTTCCCCCTTTTACACCCACAGAATACTTTTTTGCCATACTCTTCAGTGGCAAAAAAATTAACAAAGAAAATAACAATAATTTACTGAGATTAAAAACCAATCGTTTCATTCATAGCCTCTTTCATTGGATTATCATTAACAAAGTCTAGCGTATCGATTCAATCTTGTCTTTTCACCCAATGAACGATGTCACTCGCACCCATTGCACCGGGTTGACGGGCAAGTTCTTGACCATCTTTAAACAACATTAAGGTTGGAATACTACGAATATTATATTGCCCACCTAAAGTTTGCTCTGCCTCAGTATCCACTTTAACTAAGCGATAATAGGGCTCTAAATCTTGAGCCGCTTGAGAAAAAGCAGGTGCCATTGTTTGACAAGGCGCACACCAAGGTGCCCAAAAATCAACAACGACTGGAATATCACTACTTCTAATGTGTTTTGCAAAGTTACTTATTGTTAAGTTAATCGGTTCTCCTGTAAATAAAGGCTGTTTACAACGTCCACATTTAGGATGATCTTCTAAACGCCCTGCTGGAATACAATTAGTCACATCACAATGTGGGCAAAGAATATGTTTTTTATCCGTCATGCTTTAAGTCCTTTTTAAGTTTTGTAGATAGTCTAATACCTTCTTAGAGCTACCCTTATGAATAATCCGTGATTGTTTTTTATTGAGCTGATAATCATACATAGGGTCGTAATAATCGGTTAATAACGCATAAAACACCGTTGAAAACTTGCCACTATCAGCTGTTGTTTTATAGTGTGCTAAAGCGTCTCGTATTTGTTGATGGAATACGTTATAACGCGCACTACCTAAACGTTTCTGTATTTTTCTAAGGCTACCCAGCAGATAGTCTTGTAACTGTTCAAAGGCTTCAGCTGGACTATAAAGCGTTAACATTTTTTTATGAACATCCTCCACATATTCACAAATTGTCACCTCAATTCGTTCTTCATCAGCGACTTCCATCAAGACGATATCAGCGTGTTGCATCGCTTGATACAACACGACAGGCAAATGCAACGAACCGATATTACGTCCTTCATCTTCAACAATCAGCGTAGTTTTTCCACGTGCTTCTTGCTTTAACATTTCAATTGCCAATTGATTTTCAAAATCAATTTGACTGGGTTGGGGGGTTGGTGTCGCACCAAAAGCAGAGCCTCGGTGATTCGCAAGACCTTCCAAATCAAGGCTATTGTCTAGCTGTTTAAGCACACGGGTTTTTCCTGAGCCTGTACGACCACCGAGTACAATAATATCGAAGGACTGGGAGAGACGTTCGATAGCCTCGATTAAAAAGTGCCGCATCGCTTTATAACCCCCTGCGACACGAGGGTACGCAATCCCAGTATGTTCCTTTATCCATTGTTGTGTTATTTGTGAACGTAATCCGCCACGAAAACAGTATAAGACACCTTGTGGATGTTGTTTAACAAAAGCTTTCCAGTGTGCAATCCGTTGCGCTTTAAGTTCACCTTGAACAAAGCTCTCTCCTAATTTAATCGCTTCCTCTTGCCCTTGTTGTTTATAGCAAATTCCAATCGCTTCACGCTCTTTATTATTTAAAATCGCAATATTAGTGGTATGAGGAAAAGCCCCCTTTTCATATTCTACAGGCGCTCGTACATCCAATAAGGGAGTATCCTGAAGAAACAAATCCAGTAGTGAATTACATTGTGGTTGATCTTTCATAGTGATTAAACAGCTCTAAATTAGTGTGATCATTTTACTATCCATTGATGGTGTTTACTGTATACCAATACAGTGTAGCTCATATCCTTGTAGCTTTATTAAACTTTGGAATCTACCCTCACGTGTTGGATGAGATCCATTCACTACGCTAAAGATGATTATATTTTATCAATGCTCTTTCTGCATCTCATGGTCTAAAAATAAGTTGTATTGCATACCTTTTATTATCGAAATCATAACAACACACTCCTCATCAAATAAGTTTAAGCACGGGATTAATACGCGTATAGTTAAGCTCCAACTTCGGTTTTTTACGCCCTTTCATCTTAAAATACCTATGAACTCAAGAAAATTAACTTATCAAATCCTCGAAAAACACAGTGGAGGAACATTTGGTTTTATTATTAATTTTTTTCTAGGTTTACTCATTATAAGCAGTGTTATCGCTGTTATTTTAGAGTCTGATAAAGCCATTGCTCAAAGTTATAAAACAATATTTTATCATCTTGAATTTTTCGCTTTTAGTATCTTCACAGTTGAATATATTTTAAGAGTATGGATGAGTCCCGAAGATAAAAAACACAACCAAAGAAGCAACCTTCAAGCACGCTTACGTTATTTAATCACCCCAATGGCACTGATTGATTTATTAGCTATTCTACCCTTTTTCTTAGGTTTCTTTGTTGCAGGTGATTTATTGGTGCTACGCTTATTGCGTTTACTTAGAGCCTTCAAACTCACTCGTTATGCTCGTCCAATGGAGATTCTACTCTCTGTTTTAAAGTACGAAGCCACCACATTTTTCTCTGCCTTTTTTATTTTAGGTCTGTTGATTATTCTCACTGCGACAGGAATATATTTAATCGAAGGCGATATTCAACCCGAAGCCTTTGGCAGTATTCCCAAAGCATTATGGTGGGCAACAGTGACCTTAACCACTGTGGGTTATGGGGATGTTATTCCAATTACAGTAGGGGGGAAATTATTGGGTGGACTCATCGCTATTTCAGGAATTACGATGGCAGCACTTCCTGCGGGTATTATGGCAGCGGGCTTTACTGCCGAAATTAATCGCCGCCGTGAAACTTTTCAAATAGCGGTCTATAAGAAAATGAATGAGAATATTATTTCCAGCACTGAATTAAAAAAATTGGAGGCACTACGCCATAAACTGGGTCTTAGTCATCGTGATGCTCGGTTGATTATTGATGAAATTAGCCAAACCACTCGGTTTGAAACACCATCACAATGTCCCTATTGTCATGCTTCGTTTCATATTGATCACCCAATGGGGGAAGCCTTTGTCAGAAAAACAAAAGAGCGATAAAAGAAGCCCTCATTTTTTTTCTTTTTCCAAAGTACCAATATGCAACAACTGAGGAGAAGAAAAGTAATAGGGAGGCGATGCTAAATCACCGTCCTTATTTGTATTAATTGGCTCACCTTTTTGATTATATTGTGTTCCTGTACAGGTATCTTTTAACACCTTTCCATTAAAAAACAAGGGGCAATACCCTGAATCCCCTCTATTATAAAAAACAAAATACCTTGATGAGGGGTCGGTGTTTTTTAAGGCACGATTACGGTGTAAAATTGAAATACTTTTCCCTTCCCATATCACACGGCTTATCTCACCAACGGCAAGTTGCTGCAAACTAAAATTAATAATTTCGGGTAATTTATGCTGTTCTTGATCAATCGGCGACACAAAAGCGGAGCGAAACATAAGCCATAAAAAGAGACCTATCGCGATATAAGTCATCAATTGTAAAATTACACGGTATACTTGACGTTTATCTGCCATTTAACTGATCTCTTTAACAATGAATAAATTCCTACTTGTTGGTGCTGTCTTTTCCTTATTTGCTGTCATTATTGGTGCTTTTGGCGCACACGGGTTAGAACAGATAACCTCTGATGAAAAAATGTTAGCACGCTTTAATACAGGAGTGGATTATCAGTTTTTTCATGCCTTTAGCATCACCGTATTCGCATTGTTTCTCAAGCAAGAAACCGCGCGGTTATTAACCCGTGCGATGCTGTTTTTTAGCCTTGGGATTATTTTATTTTCAGGGAGCTTATACAGCTATGCCTTAACAGGCAATAAACTCTTTGGCATGATCACCCCGCTTGGTGGACTCGCATTTATTATTGGCTGGGTTTTGGTTATTTTGTATGCCTACAAAGGTCACACAACGTCTTGATAATCAATATCACTAAAAACGATATAACCGCATTGATTCTTGCAGGGGGTAGAGGGCAACGTTTGGGTGGCAAGGACAAAGGCTTAGTCTGTTATAAAAATAAACCCTTCATTGAACACGTATTAGAACGTATTGAGCCTCAAGTAAGCACGGTTTTAATTAATGCAAACCGTAATAAAGCCCAATATCAAGCCTATGGTTATCCTGTAATTCAGGATAGTTTAGCGCATTATCAAGGTCCTTTAGCAGGGTTATTAAGTGCCATGCCACAGGTAAAAACACGCTATATCTTAATGTTACCGTGTGATGCCCCCCTACTTCCCCTTGATCTAGGTTTGCGCATGATCTCATCAATAGCGTATTATCCAGAGCATATTTTATTGGCACACGATGGACAACAGACTCAATTCGTTCACGCGCTTATTCCTACTCGTTTACAAGCTAATTTAGAACAGTTTCTTGCACAAGGTGAGCGCAGAGTCGGCTTGTGGTATGCACAACATCAGGTAAAATCTGTTGATTTTTCTGATATTCCAGAAGCCTTTAGTAATATCAATACACCCGAACAACATAAGTCGATGGAAAAAAATCATCCATGAATAAAATAAGCCTCCCATTGCTGGGCTTCGCTGCGTACAGTGGCACAGGAAAAACCACCTTATTATGTCAACTGATTCCTTTATTAAAAGAAAAAGGCATTAAAATTGGGGTGATTAAACATGCTCACCATCATTTTGATATTGATCATCCAAAAAAAGATAGTTATGAGCTAAGAAAAGCAGGGGCAGAGACACTTTTAATCGCCTCTCACAAACGCACGGCGATTATTATTGAGCATGCTCATGAACCCCAAGACCCTAGCTTAGTAACCGCATTGAACAAAATGCCAATGGATAATCTAGACTTATTGTTGGTCGAGGGCTTCAAACACGCTGATTTCCCTAAAATAGAATTACATCGAAAGCTATTAGAAAAACCCTACTTGTATCCTGATGATGATAATATTATTGCCATCGCGACAGACTATCCGCTAGAGCAGCAAACACACCCTCCAATACCAAAATATCAGTTTGATATCAATGAACCAAAGTCGATTGCTGATTTTATTGAAGCAAATATTATGAATTAAAAATATTTTTGCAATTCAATCTGAATAAAACCATCTTTTTTTACATTGCTTAAGGCATCCTTTTTATCTACATCCATAAAGGTTTGTGCTTCGATATTAAGCTTCAACCCCTTGCCTATTCGACGGCTGGCTTCCATACGAAATATTTTGGTTTGATGATCTAAATCAAAGAAAGTACCCGCTAAAAATTCGGTACCTTCAGCATCATTTAAACTCATTCTAGCCGCTAAGAACAAGTCGTTTTGAAATTGAGCTTGAAGCACTTCACCGCGTGAATCATGATGATACTCCG
The DNA here is from genome assembly GCA_023146545.1 of Cocleimonas sp. Lineage (GTDB taxonomy): Bacteria > Pseudomonadota > Gammaproteobacteria > Thiotrichales > Thiotrichaceae > JAGLBW01. The sequence goes on along the minus strand of JAGLBW010000002.1, from coordinate 22,420 downwards.
CTAATAACCCTAAATCTGAACCGCTTTCGGTAATCGCTGGAAAACTGTATTCAAATCCACCCACAGCGGCGGTGTAATTTTCTTTTTTTGCCTCACGATTAATGGTCTCAAGCTTCCACAACCATTCTTCCCCTGTGTATTGTAAATCTAGCCCGACTTGTTTAATCAAGGGGTAGTGTTGTTTTAGAACGCCACTCCTCAAATCAGGTTTAAATAGTGGCGATCGAGCCGTCCCATCAAAATAACTTAAACCAACATCTAATGCATCAAAGGTGTGGGTTAAGCGTACCGCATAATCAATATGCTTCTCTTTCTTCGTTGATTCATAGCTGACATTATTGGTATCAACAGGCAATGCGGCACGAAAGCGCCCTGCTTTTCCACCAAAGGTACGCTCCCGAAAATAAGGCAAGAGATAAAAACTCACCGTTCCATTCTCTTGAATATGACTCACTCGGAATAAGGGCTGACCCAGTTTATCTTCGCCATCTGTGCCCTCAGCACCATCCGTTTGATTAATAATATCAACCAGATGTTGTGATTCTGTCACCCCCCAAAAGACGCGACTAATCCCCGCTTGAAATTCCCAGTCCCCCGTTGCCATCACTAAATCAAGTTGGCGAATATCATGATGATTGCGTTTATCATCTTTTTGATCCCAACGTGAAAATGTTTTAACAGTAAACACATTATTATCATTATCCCACTTGTGTTTATACTCAGGCTCTAAACTTAAAGCGAGTCCTCCTGCTGTTTGTCCTGTATACGCCGCATCATCCAAAAAATAGCGCCCTTCAAGCCCTATATTTCCAGAAAATTCACCGGCCTGCGCTGTCAGTGACAACAGCAAACCGAGTACAAGACAACTGCTTGTTAATATTTTGTTTTTCATTATAACCATCGTCTAACTTGTGCTTTATATTCAAGGTATTCTTTTCCAAATACCTTCGTTAAAACGGCTTCTTCTGGCTTTATTTGCTGTGTTGTTATCAAAAAAACAAACAGGGGCAACAACAAAAAAGGTGTCACGCTACCTAACCATAATGAAAAACCGAATAATAAGACCAACAAACCCACGTACATCGGATTACGGCTTACTTGATATAAGCCAGAAGTCACAAGGGCGTTCACTTTTTCGGGTTTCATTGGGTTAGGGGTCGTTTTTACTTTAAAAAACAGTACTAAAGACCAGAGATCAAAAACCAATGCCAAGCCCATCAAGACCAATCCAATACTGTTCCAAGGCGCTTCAAGCCAATGCACTAAGGGAAAATATTGATTTAATAACCACATCAGACCTGCAATACTTAAGGCATAAACAGGGGGTGGAATTTTAAGTTTAAACATTATTTATTCCTAAAATTTAATAACAATTATGAAAAAAGTATCAACACTGCTGATCGCCTTATCGCTTTGTTAGAACCCTCTCCAGCCTAAAACAGACATCAATAATTTCTCAAAAAAAATAGTATTGTAGGATGTACTAATGTTAGAAAATGCATTCGTTAGCATTTTTGATGCGCTTCCTAGCTCAGTACATCCTACAGCACCATTGGAACGTTAAGGGGTAAACACTTAAATATCTGTCTTTAAAAAGGTAAATTCTAATCCAGCGCCCAACGTATCGATCCTGTTAAGGATTCAGAGCCATTATCTGCTCCTGTATTAAAGTCACCGACAAAGGCTAAATTCTTTTTATACTCATAGACAACGCCTAAGGTAAATACCGTACCTGATAAATCACTGCCATTGCGTTTATCAACGCGTGCTAATAGTTCTAATTTATCGCTAAATTGTCGCTTAGCACCAAAAGATAACACGGTTCCTGTACCGTTTTGTTTAACCGTAACCCCATTTTTTGTTCCTTGACTATGGGTATTTAACATACTGACTTCCCCAATAAGATCGGTATCATCTGCAATAGTAAGGTGGTATCCCACACCCAAAGTATAGGTCACCGCTTTTGCACTATCGACCGTATCCGAATCACTACCTGTACTAAAAAAAGCATTGGCTAAGACATTGACATTATCATAAAGATCATAAGACCCTGATGCTGTTAAGCCGCCATTGACATCCAAGTCGTTAACATACGAATAACCAACTTGAACATAATCATAGTTAATTTCATTAGCTTGAAGGTTTGTCATAAAACAGGATAAAACCAACGCACTGATTGCAGGTAAAGGAAGTATTTTCATAGAAGAGTCTCTTTTTAATGATTATTTTTAAGCACAAACTTATCTAACAGGCTTCACAAAAAATTCAGATGAACAAGGGTCAAAATAATTCTTAGCTGAAAAAACAAGTAGATAAAAAGCTAAAGGAAGGCAATTAAATGATTCAATCACATTCCATTAGGTTAATGACGGTAATATTACATTTTAGCTTAATTTTATAAAAGAATTTATTTTTTGAGGGCATTTAAAAAGTCGACACATATCCCTTTATCTCCTGATCAAAAATCGACAGAATCTAAAATAAACGCCAAAAAAATTGCCCGACCAAACGATCAGGAATAAACGTAAACAAAAAAGCAACACATAAACCAATGTACCCCCCTAACATTGCACCACGATGCGTAACTGTATCGCCCCTCTTTATAGCATAAAGGGCTATAAAGAGACTGATCAATGACACAACGGATAACAAATGAATAGGGCTAAATTGTCCTGAAGTTTGAATCCAAAAAGACCCCATAGCCGTCACCAACAAAGCAACCGCCCAAACGCGTCCTAATCGCTTATGCCATAACGTACCTTTTGGTAACATTAAAATAACTGCACCTAATAACAAAGCAATGGAAGCCGCTATTAGGTGAACTAAAACATGAGAGGACAACATACTATCGAGCTAAAGCGTTCTTATTAAAATCACGATGACTTAAACCTGTACGGAACTTATAGTTACTCCATTGTAAGGTAGTGCTTTTTCCTGTTAAGTGATTTTGCATACTCATCAAATTTGGTCGCCAATACTTTCCTAGGTATTGCTTAAAGCCTGTTGATACTAACGTTTTCATTTTAGCGTTTTTGCGATCATAAAAATCCACTTTAACCAAGCGATAGGCGTTTGTATCAATCCAGCTCATCATTCGTGTATAACCCGAATATTTATAGGCTGGCGTACGTTCAATCACATGACATTTCCAACCTTTTCCGCAGGCTTCTTCACGTAGGTATTTATATTTATATTTCTCAATCTCTTGAGACCCTAAATCCTCAAAAGCAAACTCACTGCCCATAAAAGGCCCTGATTTATTACGTGAACTAATACGCTTAACCCGTTTTAAAGCAGGTAAATAAAGCCATTGATCATCTGTTTTTAACCCATGCGAGAACGTTAGCATGGAAGTCCCTTTAACATCTGCGGGGGTATCGAATAACGATAATGATTTATCCCCATCACCTTTCACTTCTAATACTTTACTGTGAATTTTACGTACACTGGATTGACCCGCTCGATTTTTAAGCGTCATGGTCATATCAGCCGTATTATCACCAAAGCCATCATTAGAAGCTTCTGCAGCCTTTGCAATCCGAAACCCTTTTTCTTCGGGTGTTTCTGCCATTACATTGACTGAAAATAATGCAATCGCAACGGGTAAAATATACTTTATCATTTTATTTTTCCTTATTTTATTTTGACATAAACATCCACAATGAGACCGCTAAAAACGAGATTCATTGCAAAACAATTTATACTTTTCAACAATATTTAATCTTATTAATTTTTAATAGTGAAGCGCTCATTTTTTACATCAATGATGCTTTTAAAAACAGTTGCTTTAGCATACAACGTGCAGCTAAAGCACTCTTTTTTATTGACTAGATAAACTACAAATACCTATTTTTTATCCCCAGCACTTAACCACTTATCCAGCTTAATTAATAACGGGGGTAATAATAGAAAGTCGGCAAGTAGGGCAAAGCTAATAACGATTGAGGTTAACAAGCCCATACCTGAGTTTAATTTAAACGACGAGGTCGATAACACGAGGAAGCCTGCAATTAATGCTAGTGACGTAACCCATAACGCAATACCAACGGTTGAAAAGGCGTACCGTACTGCATCTTCAGCCGTTAAACCTTGCTCACGACGCGCCCGAATGTATTTGCTTAGAAAATGTATCGTATCATCAACCACAATACCCAAGGTCATTGCAGTAACAACGGAAAGACCTAACCCAATTTCACCATCAACAATCGCCCATAAACCAAAGGCCATCCCCGCAGGAATAAGGTTTGGTGCTAAACTTAAAATACCGTAACGTACTGATCCTAATGCAACAATAAGAATTAAAGAAATCAACAGTAAGGCAATTGTTGTTCCCATTAACATGCTCTTAATATTTTTCATACCAATATGAGCAAACATAATCGTTGGACTCGCACCGACACTGTAAATATCAGGTGTATTGGTCTTCATCCATTGATCCACCCGATTTTCAAACCCTATCACTGCCTTGGTTGAAATAGTTTTCATGGTGACACTTAAACGGGTGCTTCTCTTATCAATATCAACTTGATTATTAAGATCTAAACCATACGGTAATGACATTTCATACAATAATAAATATTGAGCCGCTAACTCTCGACTGCTGGGCAAGCGATACCAGCTTTGATCATCCCCGTGCATGTTTTTATTCAAGCGCTTAAACGTGTCATCAATACTATTGACATGAATCACTTCAGGCTGAGAACGTAACCACGTTGTAAATTGATTGATTTGGGATAATATTTTAGGCTCAGAAATACCCCCTGCTACTTTAGAATCTAAGGAGTAATCAACAAAATAAATGCCTGTCATGTTCTTGACAACATAATCAGTATCGGTACGAAACTGTATTCGCTCATCAAAATATTCAACATAAATATCATTCAATTGATTGGTTGGGATCAAAGCAATTAACAGCAAGGCAAAGGTACTCATCCCGATCAACAACGCTTTTTGATGACGAATTACGCCTTCTGCAAAAGAGGACATCATTACCGCACCGATCGGTTTAGATTCTTTTGCTTTAACTCGTGATGGCAATACCGTTGCGAGTGCAGGTAAAAAAGTAACCGAGAAAAGATAAGCCGCAATCACACCCATTGCAGCAATATTACCTAAATCTCGAAAAGGCGGTGCATCACTGAAGTTAAGCGATAAGAAACCAATCGCGGTCGTAATTGAGGTGAGGAAAATAGGTGAGAAATTAATCCGTAAGCTTTCGACCATTGCGACATTTTTATCAACCCCTTTACGCATTTGTTGCATCCATGAGGATAAAATATGCACACAATCGGCCACCGCCAAGGTCAGTATAATCACAGGGGCTGACATCACCGGAGATGATAATTCAATTCCCATCCAACCTGCTAACCCCATCGCGGTTGCAATCGAAAAACCAACCACTAGCATCGTCGCAACAATTCCGTTAAAACTACGCAATAGCAGGAAAACAACCACTAAAATAATTAAAAATGTTAAGGGAATAAGGTGCGACATGTCATATTTCGATGCTTCAGCAAAAGCATTATTCATCATGACAATACCCGTAAGGTATACGTTTAATGTTGGGTATTTGTCCTTAATATAGGTTTCTAATTCACGCACTGATTTAACAATTTCAGGGCCAATCGCGGTCACATCAGCATTTGTGGGAATCTCAACGGTAATATTAACCGCTGCCATATGACCTTTGTCAGAAATCAAACGATGCACTAACAAAGGTTCACTTAAGGCAATCTTTTTAATCCGTGCTAACTGGGTATCGTCCAGCGTAGTTGCCTCCTCATACAAATTGGCAACCGACATATCATCACCCACCGACTCGGTATGCTGATAGTTAGCGAGTGAGTCAACCCGTAAGGAGTAAGGGGTTTGCCATGCGCGCTGAGTAATGTCTTCAATCGCAGCTAAGGTTTCCTTGCTAAAGACATTACCATTTTTAGGTTCAAGTGCAATCAGCACATTGTCATTTTTAGTATAGGTATTTTGTAAATTTTCAAAGGCTTTTAAACGCTTATCATTGCTATCAAAAAAGATACGATAATCATTATTAAAGTGCAGATAACGCCCTCCTGATGCGGCTAGCACCACAACGGAAAGCATCACTAATATTACCGCCCAACGCCACTTAATCAGTGTTTTTGCGTATTGTTCTATCATCTAATTACCTTAAACTGTTAACTCAAAATATTATTTTTCTCGAAACATCTCTAACTGTGCAATTAAACCCTGCCCACACTCCATTAACAGGGATAAACTTTGTGTACTTTTTGATAATCCCATACAGCCTTCCAAGGTCGCCACAAATAAAATGGCAATACGACGTGCATCCGTATCGTCACAAATATTACCCGCAAGCTTTCCTCGTTCCAACGCCGCTTCGATAACCTCTCGCCAAGCATCATAAATCGCGACAGTACGTGACCTAAAACCTTCATCAATGGGTGACATTTCTTGTGCTAGATTATTAAGAGGACAACCTAAACGTGCATCTTCCTCAGTCATTTCATCCCCAGAACGCTTTAAAATCTCTTGTAACGTCGTAATAGGATCGTCAGTCTGTTCTAATGGCTTAAGCCAAACTTGCTCGAAGAAAACTAACACGACCTCATCTAAAACGGCATGACCGAGTTCTAATTTATTATTAAAATGATGATACAACGCTCCCTTAGTAATCCCTGTATCTTTTAAAATTTTACTTAAACTGGCCGCTTGAAAACCCACTTTATGAATTTCATCAAAAGCAGCTTGTAATAATATCTGGCGCGTCTCTTCCCCCCGCCCTTGCCCAGAACAGCGGCGACACTTCCACAAATGCCACCACGGTTCACCTTTTATTTTTTTATTTGAATTCATTTAAAACACCATACCGATCAGTATGGTGGAGACTATCGTCATACCAGTTGGTATGCAACTAAAATTTTCAATTTTCTATTCCTTCAAATCAAGAGTAGAATCAAACCTTAACGATAAAAAGTGGTTTAATATGAAAATATGGGTAGATGCTGATGCATGTCCTGTTGTGATCAAAGAAATTTTATTTCGTGCCGCGCAACGCACTAAAATACAGGTAATTTTGGTTGCCAACCATCCCCTTCGAATACCTTCCTCTTCCTTTATTCGCTTTATTCAAGTCCCTGCGGGATTTGATGTCGCCGATAATGAGATTATTAAACAGTTAAACGTGAAGGATCTTGTTATAACGGGCGATATTCCATTAGCTGCAGAAGTTATTGAGAAGGGTGGCGTGGCGATTAATCCACGCGGAGAGCGGTATACCCCCGATAATATCAAAGCACGTTTAAATATAAGGAATTTTATGGAAACATTACGTGCAAGTGGTGTCAATACAGGCGGCCCTCCACCTTTAAACCAGAGTGACCGACAACATTTTGCGAACCAATTGGATCGTTGGCTAACACAACAACTTAAGGGTAAAGAGTAAACCATATGAAACAGATTATTCTATTCATCATACTATCAAGTACACTCATTGCGTGTAACTCATCAAATAAAACTGTACCGCCAACATCATCATCGCCACAAAAAACCTTAGATCAACACCAACAACAATGGAAAAAACAAGGTATTAGTCATTATCATTATACCTTTCAGCGCAGTTGTCATTGTCTCCCTGATTATACAAGAAGTGTCGTTAATGAGGTGAAAAACAATCAAGTAGTTAAAGCTTACTTTAAGGATGATCAGAAACCCTTGATGAAAGAGTTAAAGGATAACCAACAAACGATAGACTACTTTTTTAAGCAGATACAAGAAGCAATTAATAGAAAGGCCGCATTGATCACTGTGAAATACAATAAACAATACGGTTATCCAGAATCTATTTATGTTGATTATGACAAAGGCATCGCTGATGAGGAATTAAACCTCTATGCTAAAGATTTTCAACCTCAGAAATAAAAGATAAATTTACACTTGTTTTACGTCTCATCCTCGCTTCAATAAACCTGCGAAGATGAGATAGCATACTTAATCTTTTTTGTTTGTCCTGTTCTAATTATTAACGTCGCTCTATCTGCGCCCAATAATTATTTTTACCAATATGGCGTACCGCTAAAATTTTCACACGATCACCTGCATGCAAAACTCGAATTTGCTTACCCAACTTCCGATTTAAAGGACGTGTTTTTCTTAGGTTAAGGAAAATTGATTTAATCTGGTAGGTTTTTCCAATTTGAGGTAATTGGTTGCCTGTTTTAACAGTATATTCACCTAACCAACCTAACTCATCAAAATAGTGTCCTAGAAATATCCACCCTGATGGTTTTCCCTTTGCTGTTTTAAGGGGGGTTGCTTTATACCTTTGTATTTTTTTCTTTAATTTAGTTTTATTCCGCACTTTTTTAGGTGATTTTTGATCATTTAATAAGGCATGAATCGCCGCCCTATAGTCGGCGCTAAACCCTTTTATTTCCTTCTTATTTTGTTTTCGTATTTTTTTAGTAATGCGCCGACTGGATCTTTTAGTGATCTTTTTATTACGGCGTTTTCGGCTTGTTTTTACTGATTTTTTTGTAGGCGCAACAGTAGGAGGGGTATCCACAACAACTCGACTTACGCTTGGCTTGTCTTCCTCTACTGAAATGACTCTGGTTTCAATAGTTTCAACTACTGTTTTTTTTACTGTTGTCACGGGTATTTCTACCCGCTCTTTTTTCTCGATAACAACAGGTGGCTCCACTACCTCAACAGGTTTAGAAACAAGAACAGGTTTTCTTTCTTCCTCCACAACCGTTGTTGAAGGAATCGGTATTGATGTTCTCGGTTTTTGTGACTTAAGCTGTTCCATAATAGCATCAATGGATGCACTCGTATCCGCTACACTGCTCAACGGAATCGCTAAAGAGCCTGCTAGAACAAAGCCAGATACAATTAATGAAGGTCTATTAAATTGATAACTTGATTTATTATTCATATTTGTAAGCAATTAATTTTTAAAGATTTAAAAGACAATCTTATCGTCAAAAATAGTTTACCAAAAACAAGGCGACAGGTAAGGTTATTGATGAAACGGTAAACCATTTGACATGACTAACGACACTAAAAGAACGCATTCTATTATCTTTAGAAAGATCCACATTCCTAATAAAGCAACAAGTCGTTAATATTATCGGATAATGCAACAACTTATCCGATTTAGCATAAGATTTGATGAAGGTGTTTTATTAAAAAAGTAATTGTATTAGATCATTACTCTATAATTAGTATAACCGATGCATTCGATAAAAAGAGTAAACCGAACAAAATTTACTCAAAAAATAATTGATTTATCTTATCAGTTAATTATCAAATCAAAGGGTAATTAGTGAGTTACCTTAGCACCTAAAGCAGTACTTAATAGTTTAGCTGTTACTTCTACAACAGGAATAATACGTTCATATTGCATCCGTTTAGGACCAATAACTCCCAAAACACCAATTTGATGGTCATCTAATTGATACGGTGCGGTCACGACACTACAGTCATCAAAAATGGTATAACCTGATTCTTTTCCAATAAAAATTTGTAACCCATCTGCCTGTAAACATTTATCTAATAGACTTAAAACATCCCTTTTCTGATTAAAAGCAGAAAATAATTGGCGTAATTTTTTAATATCACCTAAATCATCATAATCCATTAAATTGGTTTTACCTGCAATAACACACCCTGCTTCAAGTGCAGGTTTATCCTCATCAAATGCTTTTTCTCCTAACTCAATCGCGGAAATCATCATTTGATTTAAATCTTCCCGTACTTGCTTCATATCACTCAATAAAATATTTCGTGCCTGCTTTAACCCTTTCCCAACTAATAACGCGTTTAAATAATTGCTTGATTGTTGCAGCTCATTGCTTGTGACATCGTGCTCCACTTGAATAATACGATTTTGCACTTCATTATTCGCCATCACTAATACAACCAGCAATTGAGTTGTTGATAGTTGCAAAAATTCAATATGACGGATAGTGACTAGCTCCACCCGTGGCATACTGATAATACCTGCAAGCTGAGTAATGCCCGATAAAACATTAGAGGCCGATTGGATCAACCCCGTTACCGATTGCCCATTACAGTTCAGTTTAGCTTGTAGTGCGGCTAAAACGCTATGGTCTAATGGATTAATATTCACCATTGTATCCACAAACAAACGATAACCTTGTGATGTTGGTATACGCCCTGCTGAGGTGTGCGGCGCATGAATGTACCCTTGTTTTTCTAAGGATGCCATTACATTACGCACTGTTGCAGCACTCAGATGTAAACCACTGCGTCGCGCGAGTGTGGAAGATGCAACGGGTTGACCATCATCAATATAGCCTTCCACTAACACTTTTAATAAGTGCTTGGCACGATCATTTAAATCAAGTGCTTGTTTGGGCATAATCTATAAGTTCCTGATATGATAAAGGTGACACTTTTCATCACTTTTGAAATATTTTTGCCACAACAACGCTAATAAGTTATGACTTCTTTTTCCACTATTGGTTTATTTTCTAAAGACAATGATGATCACATCAGTATTGCTTTAAAAACACTGCACAACTTTTTCAACCAACATCATTTTCAAGTTTATGTTGACAATACATCGGCTAAATTTCTTAATATTTCACCAACACACACTGATGAAATCGTAAAAAAAATTGATATTGCCATTGTTGTCGGCGGTGATGGCACACTATTAAAGATGGGGCGTGTGCTGAGCGAATACAATATCCCTATTATTGGTATTAATCTAGGACGTTTAGGTTTTCTAGTGGATATATCACCCGACCAGATCAGGTCACAACTTCATGATATATTTTCAGGACGGTATAAAGAGGAATCACGCTCGCTATTACAAGCGTGGGTTTATCGTGGAGATCACTTATTAGGCGAAGGCAACGCCCTTAATGATATTGTACTTCATGTTCGAAATACCATACGAATGATTGAATTCAATACTCATATTGATGGTAAATTTGTCAACCGTCAACGTGCTGATGGGATTGTAATTGCCACACCGACAGGCTCCACCGCTTATTCATTATCAGGTGGGGGACCTATCTTACACCCCGAATTGGACGCGATTGTATTGGTTCCCATTTGCCCACACACACTCAGTCACCGCCCGCTTGTCGTTGGCAATAAAGGCACGATAGAAATTAGTTTATGTGAGAGTAGGGATGTAAATTCTAGAGTTTCCTTTGATGGTCAGACCAATATTGAGCTACAAGCTGGGGATCGTATTGTGATCCAATCAAAACCCCAAAAGCTGACACTTATCCACCCTGAAAGTTATGATTATTATCGTATACTAAGGAATAAATTAGGGTGGAGTGTCGCACCATAAGCCATTAGAAATGAGGCATCAAAAACAGGCTATGCTTATTCTTTCCTACAAATAGCAGAATCATCAGGTGCTTCAACACTGCTCACAATGGCTTCAACAACATCATTAAATTCATCCATTGAAATCACATCTAGTATACGGTTCATCACCGAGGGATTAATTTTTGCAATCGTTTGCTCGCCATTTTTCAATTGAATATAAACGCCTGCGGTATCCATTAGATTTTCATCGACTTCTGTTTCGCTGCTCAACCGAGCATCCTCAATACTCAAATCATCATAGAAATCATCCAGTGCATCCCATAAGGTATCCTCAATCTCATCCGATGTTTTTAATACAATGGCCTTTTGAATTTTTTCTACTTCCTGCGTCCATTCCAACTGGTGCTTATTCATAAAATGAATAAATTGATCTGCAATAGACTGATTAAAAAATAAATAATCTAACATAGCACACTATTCTCACTCATAATTAACGCTACAGTATAGTGCAGAGCTTATTGATTCTATAGTGTTATAGCTCTAGCCTAAAATTTTCAGCGCAGGTTTGTAAAGCGGTCGCCCCAACTTATCTGGAGAGGTTTATCCTTTTTAATTAAAATGTTTTACTCCCTCTAATAACGAGCTGGTATTGATCTACTTTTTCTAGATCATTCAGTGGAAAGGCAATGTCCAAATGGAATATATTAGAAGAACTTGAGCGGGTGGGAACAATCCGTAAACCAAAGCCAACATCACTCAATAGCCTTGCTTCGTTACCCTTTCCCCATGCACTCCCGATATCAACAAAAGCAACGCCTCCAAATTTAGCCAGATTAAAAGGATACCAATCAAAATGCACTCGTTTCTCTGCACTCAGCGTAATGGATTTATCCCCTGTTTGATAACCTAAAGGATAGCCCCGTAAACCATACTCTCCACCTAATAAGGTTTGCTCACCTTCCAGTTGATTATTAGCAACCTCTAAGGTTGTTGAAACATAGAAATTATTATCTTTATTATCATAAGCATACCATTCACCTTTTAGACTTGTCTGCCCCCCTTTTGATGCCCCCTCCCCGATATAGTGTGTTGTGTTTAGCTCAATAAACCCTAAGTTATTTTGATTAAAAACCTTTCCCCTCGATAGCGTGGAAGCAACCCGTAGATAGTTATCATCAGAGCCAAGCTGTTGTGCTAAAAGCCCAATATTCACACTTAAACGACGACCTAAACTAATATCTTCCGTTCTGCCCATCGTTCTGAAATTAGTTTTTGTAATAAAATTATCGTTATAGTTTTCAAGCTGAAACCAAGGGTAAGATTCCGTCAAACTTGATAGTAAAGGAGAATTTTCTCTCTCAGCCAACGATAAATACTGCTTTTTATGGTAAGACCAGCCTACTTTAAAACGTTGCCCTTCCGTTTGATTACCCCAGCCATAAAATGCGGTATGCGAACGTCCCTCTTGTCCTATTTTTTTTATGACTTCCCCTGCGGTATAAACAGAATTTTCTTGTTTCAATGCAACGCTATTCACTCCCCAAGCAATTTCGGTCTCAGAAGCATAGAAAGGCAAGCTCAAATCAAACTCATAACCTTTACCATCGGTGTTATCTTGAAAGGAAAGCAACAGTTGTTTTCTTGATCCAAATAACTGAGTATCTTTATACGCCAGCAAGGTTGATGCTCGTTCACTGTCTTTGTTGTATTTAAGGGAAATTCCTTTACCTAAACCAAATAGATTATGTTCTTGAAGGCTTAGTCCTGATTCACTTTTTCCACCCGCGCTGCCAATGGAGGCACTCGGTATTAATGTCCAACTATCCTGTACAGCCACGTTAATCTGCACCAGATGATCACACAGTGCAGTTGCTGTAATTAAGGCTTCTTTAAGGTAGGGGTTATCACGTAATAAACGCTCAGACTCTATCAGTGTTTTAGGTCTAAATAGATCCCCTGTTTGAAACAATAATTGCTGACGAATGACATTATCTTGGGTATTAATATGTAGATAATTAAGGGTGCTATGAAACCAAGTTTGTTCTTTTTTATTCTCTAATTTAAAAACATCATTCACTTGAATTGTAATCAGACCAATGTTTAAATCAGGACGTTGCTCAAAGTCATTTTGCCAAGGAAGACACTCTGCGACAGAGACCCCTTTTAAGGTAAAAAAAAGATAAGTAAAGAGTACAATGATGGCTTTTTTGGGTAAGTTTTCTAACATATAACAATATCTTTAGTCTTTTTATTTGAAGGTAATCGAGAAAAAAGGACAAAGCATAAGGTTTCACACACCTTTTAAAGATAGCGATTAACCGTCTCTTTAAAGCTGGTATAGTAACGCTTCCCTAATCTGTTTTTACTATAAAATTAGTTTCTTGCGATCTATATACTCAATGAGCCCTATCACCCATGAAGAACGATACTGAAAATAAGCTGTTTGTCATTATCAATGATGCCCCTATTTTAGAATATGATCGTAATAAACCACTACCTGGTCATCAACGTCAGTATCTTGATCAGATGGATATCACCATGAATAAAGGCATTCGGTTAGGCTCTGATGAGATTGATAACCCTGATATACTGCAACGCGCTCAATATATTTCAAATACCTTGGTCAACGCCCTTTTTAAAGAAAATTATGATTTAGCCATTGCAATGTGTACTTATCTAGCCAAACGTATCCCTGATTTACAGCAAGTCAAAGCGATTGGTGAAGCAGAGGAAATTTCTATAGAATTAGTCTTTGACCGCAGTTTAGAAAAAGCACAACAAGAGCAAAAAATAGAATTTTTCAATCCTGAAGACTTTAATAAAAAGACAATACATTAAGATCAGTATGATACCAACATCATGTTTTAGGTAGCGTTACGCCCTCTTGTCCTTGGTACTTTCCTCCCCGATCCTTATAGGATGTTTCACACACCTCATCAGATTCAAAGAACAACACCTGCGCGACCCCTTCATTGGCATAAATTTTTGCAGGGAGTGTTGTGGTATTGGAAAATTCTAAAGTGACATGCCCTTCCCACTCGGGTTCTAAAGGCGTTACGTTAACAATGATCCCACAACGGGCATAGGTTGATTTACCAAGACAAATGGTTAATACACTGCGAGGGATTTTAAAGTATTCTACTGTCCGTGCGAGCGCAAAGGAGTTAGGTGGAATAATACAGACATCCGACTGCACATCAACAAAACTATCTTCATCAAATGCTTTGGGGTCAACGATAGCGGAGTTGATATTAGTAAAAACTTTAAATTCATTAGCACAACGAACATCATAGCCATAACTTGAAGTGCCATAAGAAACAATACGTTCGTTATTTTGCTCACGAACTTGGTTGGTTTCGAAAGGACTGATCATGTCTTGTGCTAACGCCATTTTACGAATCCAACGATCTGATTTAATACTCATATTTTTTATATTAATCTCGTTTTAACGTGAGAAAGAAGCCCCACCTGAGCGACTAAACGGTAAATTAAACCATGGGAAGTGAATTGAACCCACTAAATTATATTTTAAATCTTTATTCCCTAGAATATTAGGCAATAAATTAAACATATTGCTAAAACTAAAGACTAAGGGTACTTCGACCAATCGGGATTCCCCACCATTAATTGTAATTTTTTGCTCCCGACTCCCATTAGCAACCTCAATACCGTTGAGGCGTAAACCATAATCAAAACCTGACAGAGGAATAGGAAAAGCATTGGTATTTTTAATATTAATTAAAAACTTTGCTGAACCACCTGAAAGACTTAAACGACCCATTTCAACCTTTTGAATTGAAACTTCTGGACGATCTATCACCCCTTTAATACCTGCTGATGAACAGCTTGAAAGTAGTGTTATTAGACTCATTATTATTGCTATTTTTTTTATCATTTAACAAATTACTCTGTGTTAGATCTTAACCTGTCAACTTATCAGAACGAAAAACAAAAACCGTTGATTAATTAAAATTTTAAAAATAATTAGGCGAAAAAACCAATCGTAAGAGCACTTTTTCACACCAATCAAAGAAACAAATATTGTTGATATTACTCACATTAAAGCCAGTGGCTTAATCAAAAAGTGTCACAGGTTTTATTAAAATTTACAGCTTAATAAACACCCTGAACCGCCTAGTAAAAAGAGATTGACTCTCTAGCGTATCGGTATAACCTGAACTGATTGCACAACTGATCTTATCAATGATTACAGGGGCAACAATCATCATTTTAATTATTGACACTTGAATTTGTAAGATGAATTAAGATGACCTTACAAAGTCTAATGGAACGATCTGACGATATCGTTTATTGAACCTTGAAATAAACCAAAGCATGATCAACATTTTAAACCGATAAAGGATTTCAAACTATGCGCACAAAATACCGTATCAAGCTCGTTGTATTGACTAGCACCCTTCTTTTTAGTCTTAGTACCCTTCCCATCAGTTTTGCTGATCGTAACCAAAACTACAAAGTATCCAATGTTGCCAATTGGGATGCCTTAAATGTTCGCAGTGGTGCGGGGATGGAATATAAAGTCATTAATGAAATTCCTGCTGATAGTGATGGCATTAGTATTACCAGTAACGAACGAAGCATTGATGGTACGACTTGGGTAAAAATTAAATGGAAAAGTAATACAGGTTGGGTTAATAAAAATTTCTTAGCCCTTACAGAAGCAACAGCGGTATCATCTAATTTAAATACACCACAACTCTATTCATCACCAACGCCGAAGGTTGAACAACAACCCTATTTTAACCCTTATACGACAACACCGTCTTCAACTAATGTTTATGGTGCGGTTCGTCCTACTGCAATGAGGAATGCACCTTTAGCACGTACTCATCGTCACCCCGCAAATCAGTGTACCGCATCCAAGACACACTCTCATGCAGGAGTCAGTGGACACTCTCACCATTACAGTTGCCAAGGTAGAGGACGTAGTGGACAGCGAAATGTGGTTTATAGTCAACATTTGAAGCACTATCACGGAAAAAGCCAATGTGTCAGTGCTATCTCTCATTCGCATCCCAGTGGACAAAAAATCCACCGCCATCAATGTGTTTCTAGACATAATACTTACGCAAGACAGGCAGGGGGTCAGCATGCTCACCCCGCTAACTCAATGACTCGCGCTTCAAGCCATTCTCACCCTTACCAAGATAGAAATCATCATCACCAATACGGACGCTAATATAATAGTTCAAATAGCGTAATATCACCCAATTAATCCGTTATACGGTGGGTGGTGTTACGCTTGATGAGGCTAATATTATTTTCTCGACTGCTTTTAAGTCCGCTTCTGTATCGACACCGTGTCCTGGTATCTGTTTAGCAATATCAACATGAATCCGTGACCCGTGCCACATTGCTCTGAGTTGTTCTAATTTCTCCAACTGTTCTAATTCGCAAGATTCCATGGTTGCAAAGGCTTTTAAATAAGCCGCTCGGTAAGCATAAATCCCAATATGCCGTAAACCAAAGTAATCAGCGGTCACTTTCGTATCATGATCACGCTGTAATGGAATCGCAGCACGGCTAAAATACAATGCCATACCGTGTTGATCCCTCACTACTTTAACCACATTAGGATCAATGTATTCTTGGTGACTTAATAACGGCGTTGCTAACGTTGAAATGGAAGCGTCAGTATTTTTTACTAAATTATCAGCGACTTGGTAAAGATTATCAATCGGTGTTAAGGGTTCATCCCCTTGAAGATTAACCACAACCGTATCATTTGACCAATTGTAACGTGTCACCACCTCCGCCAAACGATCACTCCCTGTTTCATGTGTTTTCGCAGTCATGCACACCGTTGCACCAAAACCCACACAACAGGATTTAATCCTTTCATCTTCTGTTGCAATAATAATCGTTTTAAAATTAGATTCCAGTGCACGTTCATAGACATGCTGAATCATTGGCTTACCTGCGATTAAACGCAGGGGTTTTCCAACTAAACGGGTCGAACCAAAACGGGAAGGAATTACCAATACTGTTTTTTGCATCTTAAATCATCCCTCTCCTTTATTTTAATTGATCAATTTCTTCCATACTCAGTGTCCTTGCCTCTTCTTCTAACATGATAGGAATACCATCACGCACTGGATAGGCGAGCCGTGCTGATTTAGAAATCAACTCTTGTCGTTTTTTATCGTATTTAAGCGACCCTTTTGTCACAGGGCAAACTAATACATCCAGTAATTTCTTATCCATTGCTAATCCTTTATCTGCTGTTGAAGTGAGTGTAGTTTATCGAAGATGAGCTGATCAAACACGGGGTTTATTTGAGCGTCAATGGGTAAACACCACATCGTATCCAACGCAAAGCGTTCACACTTAACCGCATCTTTCTCCGTCATCACAATTTTTCGTCCATCAAAAAACTGAAGGTCTTCTTTTTTAAAGATATAATGATCAGGAAAGCTGTGTTTTATCAGTACTAAACCAGCTTGTTCTAAGCTACGGTAAAACCGTTGAGGATTCCCAATACCCGTCACCGCATGAACGGTTTTTCCTTTTAATCCCTTAAGTTTGATTCTCGTTTTTTTATTGACCAATGCTCGCAGTGTATCGCCAATAAAAAGGACAGAAAACAGATTTTTCACAGGGTAATGATCTAGCCTCTGATTTTTTTTGGCATGATCAATCACACTGTTATTCAATAAAACCGCATCGACTTGTTGCAAACGTTTAGGCGTTTCCCTTAAAGGTCCCGCAGGCAGGCAATAACCGTTTCCTAATTGTCGCTCCCCGTCAACCACTGCGACTTCGATATCAGCCTGCAAACGATAATGTTGCAAACCATCATCAGAAATCACCACATCACAATCGGTATGTAAAAACAGGTATTGAACATCTAAACAACGATCTGAGCCAACCACCACAGGAACCCCTGTACGCCTTGCCATTAAAACAGGTTCATCACCCACCTCAGCGGAGAGACTGTCTTTATTCAGCAATATAGGAGACGGATGGGATGATCCACCGTAACCACGGGTGATAATAGCGGGTTGGTAACCTGCGGATCGCAATAGGTTAACCAGATAAATCACAAGCGGTGTTTTACCTGTCCCTCCAACCGAAAGATTACCCACAATAATGACAGGAAGCGGCATTTTGGAGCGATGGCGACGTTGCTTCCAACGCTGTAACCCGTGTAGGGCGCAATACAGTAACATTAAGGGAAATAACAGCCCCTTTCCTCGCCCTTTTTTATACCAAATGTTCTCTAATTTTTGTTGTAAATACAGCGTGTGTTGATAATGGGTTCGCTTGCTCTCTTTCTCGTTGAGGTGCTGTTGATGTTTGATAATTAACCTTTAGCTATCCAATCTATCAAATTGTAAACGATGTAATTTAGCGTATGCGCCCTCTTTTGCTAAGAGTGCCTGATGCGTTCCCCTTTCAACAATTTCACCCTGTTCTAAAACAATAATCTGATCAGCTGATTCAATCGTTGATAAACGATGCGCAATCATAAAGGTAGTACGTCCTTTTAATAACACAGATAAGGCCGATTGAATGGCTTTTTCAGATTGTGTATCTAAAGCTGAGGTTGCTTCATCTAAGATTAAAATAGGCGCATCCGCCAAAATGGCACGAGCAATGGCAATCCGTTGTTTTTGCCCTCCTGAAAGAAGCGTACCGTTTTCACCCACAAGGGTATCAAAGCCATGAGGTAATGCTTCAATAAAGGCGAAGGCATGTGCGGCAATCGCGGCTTGTTTAATGGCTTCCTTACTCGCATGACGCATTTTACCGTAGGCTATATTATTACCTACACTATCATTAAATAACGTAATATCTTGCCCTACATAGGAAAATTGTTGCCTTAAGTTATCCAGCTTAATATCAGTAATAGCAACACCATCTAATAAAAGTTCGCCCTTGTAATAATTGTAAAAACGGGGCAATAAATTAACCAATGTTGTTTTTCCACTGCCTGATTGCCCAACAAATGCTATTTTTTGTCCTGCTTTAACCTTAAAACTGACTGATTTAAGCGTATCACTTCCACTTTCATCATAACGAAAAGCAACCTGCTTAAACTCAATATCACCCTTAACCTGTTTAAGCTGCTGTGTTCCTGTATCTTTTTCAGTCTCATTATCGAGCAGTGAAAAAATATTTTCACCCGCCGCAATACCACTTTGCAACGTTGAATTAATTTGAGTAAGGCGTTTAACAGGGTCTAGCAACAACATCATCGCTGACATGTACGACATAAAGGTGCCTGGTGTAAACTGGTTGATTAAACCGTCATGGGTTGCAATATAAATGATAATTGCAAGTGCAATGGCAACAATAAAATGCACTAACGGCATACTGAGCAGTTCTGTCACGACTCGTTTCATAAATGAGCGGCGATTACGCTCATTGACCACATTAAAACGTTTTTTCTCATCGTCAATACCTTCAAAAATACGAATCTCACGTGGGGCGGCAAGTGCTTCACTGCTGATTTGAGTGACATCACCAACCGACGCTTGTATTTGTCGGCTAAAACGTCTGAATCGTTTTGAAACAAAGGAAATAATGACGGCGATAATAGGACCTGTTAGTAAAACAACAAGGGTTAATTCCCAACTGTAGTAAAGCATTAAGGCTAATAAGCCAATCACAGTAGAAATATCTTGTACCAGTACTTTTAAGCCTTTAGTCGCCGCTTCGGCTAACTGCTCCACTTGGAAGATCAACAAAGTAATCAGTTGACCTGAATTATTTTTATCGTAATACGATAAGGGCAAACACAATAAATGATGAAACAGTTGACGACGGATGGTTGTAACAACATATCGTCCCACCAACGACAAGTAATACCCTGAAATAAAACCTGAAATACCGCGTAATAGAAAAATAAATAATAAGGCAAAAGGAGCCCAACGGATAATATCAGGGTCTTTATCCATAAATGTTCCATCAAGCAAGGGCT
This sequence comes from Cocleimonas sp., assembly GCA_023146545.1. Lineage (GTDB taxonomy): Bacteria > Pseudomonadota > Gammaproteobacteria > Thiotrichales > Thiotrichaceae > JAGLBW01. The sequence continues at coordinate 2,166 of JAGLBW010000002.1, read as the reverse complement.
TGATATACCCCGCAAACATTGGCTGAGTCATTGCATTTAACAATAAACCAATAAACGCGAAAAATAAGTAGGCTTTATATTGAAGTGTATAGCGGGCGAGGCGTTTGTAAATTGCAAACCCACTCTCTGAGTCATTAATCCCTTGATTCGTCGTCTTAGCAATAACGATTCCGTCCTTAATATTTAAAAAAGAGAATAATAGCTTACTTTTGACGTTTAGATTGTGTTGTTGCCATTGATAGGTTCGTTAAACCTAATCGCCCTGCAATATCAATCGCGGTAATCACTGCTTGATAGTTTGCCTTAGAGTCACCACTAATGACCAGTGCTGGATTATTTTTGTATTTATCAAGCGCTTGGCTCATGGCTTGAAACAACGTCTCTGGCTTGTTATTTAATACTTCTAAACCATCCACATAATAACGCCCTTGGCTATCAATTAATAATTCAAGCGTATTGTTTTGCACTAGTACGGGGGCATTTGCTGTTGTGGGTAAATCAATCTTAATTTTAGCATCACGATCAAAGGTGGTTGTAATCATAAAAAAGATGAGCAATAAAAAAACCACATCAATCAAGGGTGTCAAACTCACTTCCACATCATCAATAACGTGTTGACGAAAATTCATACCCTCGTACCTTGTTCTTTTTGTAGTTTTGCCGCTTGCTGTTGTGCAATCAATTTTTGCTGTGCCGCTTGAACTGCAGCATTGGATGCTGATGCTGTTTTACGATTAATTGTATCCATCAATTTCATGGTTTCTTTTTCCATTTCAATGGCATAATCGTTAATTTTCCCCCGAAAATAACGATGGAAAATTAAAGCAGGAACCGCCACACTAATTCCTGCCGCAGTGGTAATTAAAGCTTGAGATATACCCCCTGCTAATTCAGTGGGACTGCCGACACCTTGGCTTGTAATCACACTAAAAACATTAATCATTCCCACAACGGTTCCTAACAAACCCAACAAGGGGGCAACGGCTGCGATTGTCCCTAATGTTGTCATGTATTTATCCATCGAATGAATAACATGACGACCTGTTTCTTCAATACTTTCTTTCAATGCATGGCGCGGTAATTTTGAATTCTCAAGCCCTGTGGCTAAAACACGCCCTAAAAGGGAGCTTTCTCTTAGTTTATTAATTTGTGCAGGTGTTGCGCGCCCCGATAACGCAAGTTTACGTGCTGCATTGGTTGCCCCATCTGGAATCACGCGCCGACTATTAAGTGAGATAAATAAAGCAACAACGATTGCCATTGCAGTGATTGATATTAGGATAATAGGAACCATTAAAAAGCCCCCAGCAGTGATATATTCGAACATTAGCTAGCCTTTCCGTTTTTTTATAATTAAAGCCTCGGAAACGCATTGTACGCGATTTTTTATACAAAATAAATATATGCACTTCATCGACAGACGAAGTGTATTTTTTATACAGCAACGTGTCATAGCAAGGCTGAAAGCCTATTGCATCATCTACTTCGAGCTTAGCATCTACAAATATTTTACATTCTACAAGCAAGTAAATAAAATATTTTTATAGCCTTCTTTTAGATTTTATTAACGACGGCTTGTTCCTTTGTTACTGTTGTGTTAAAAAAGATTGACATAAAATCTAATACAAAAAAATAACAACAATACTGTGGTATCCAGATGAAAAATAATAATGGGCTTAATTTTTTTATTGCAATTGTAACACTTCCTTTTGCTTCAATATTACTCGCAAACCCTGCCTCCAGTTCTTTAGCTTATCTCGACACTGCAAGTAATAACCTACGTGAAAACATTTATTTAGGGGGGGCAATTGGTGCTTCTGAGGCGGAAAGCTATTGCATCATTAACAAGGGATGTGAAGACAAAGATACCTCTTGGAAAGCGTTTGTAGGCTACAAAATCACTGAAATATTTGATATCGAGCTGGCTTATACCAGTGTTGGCGATTTGCATAAACAAGGTAATTTTTCTGATATTTCGGCTCTCTCTGCTTCGGGAGTAGCCAAGTTGCCCATTAATCATCAGTTTAGCCTTTTTGGAAAAGCAGGTCTTTCGAATTGGACCAGTGAAAATACAATGGGAGAAGAAACAGGGTTTGGATTCAATTATGGTTTAGGTGCAAAAATTACCCTTAATGAATCAATGAAATTGAGAGCAGAATGGGAACG
>JAGLBW010000197.1 GCA_023146545.1 Cocleimonas sp. | reverse complement strand
TTATTGTAAAAAATAAACATATTAATCTAAATATTGCCTTGAAAAATAGACCTTCCCGCTAAATTAGAGGTAATTGCTATGACAATAATCGCATCACCATTGAAACACCTGAGTTGTTTATTATTACTGGTTTTAGGGGGCGCGATATTGCCTATTAACGCACAGTCATTAGCGATTACAGTACTTGATAGCAAGAAAAAAGCCATTCAATATGCCGTAGTAACCGCCATTCCTAAGAATAAACAATATTTAGCTACGTTACAGGCAAAGTACCAGAAAAAACCCTATACCTTTGCTATTGCGCAGCGCAATAAAACCTATCAACCCTATGTGTCTGTTTTTCAAAAAGGTACGATCATCCGTTTTATTAACTATGATCGTGTAAAGCATCATGTGTATTCTTTTTCAAGGGCGAAAAGTTTTGAACTGCCGTTATATTCAGGTGTGCCACCCAAAAGTGTACGGTTTAATAACGCTGGGGTGATCACTTTAGGCTGTAATATTCACGATTGGATGTTAGCTTATGTTTTTGTCGCAGAAACGCCTTTTTTTGCCAAAACCAATGCACAAGGTAAAGCGTTATTAAAACATCTTCCTCGGGGCGATTACCAGCTCACACTCTGGCATCCGCAACAAAAAGGAAGCAGCACCTTAAATAAAACCATTCATATCCCAACAAAAAACAGCACACTCACCTTTCAAATAAGCTTAAAGTCCAACTGGCGTAATTTAAATAAAAAACCGAAAAATACGATACCAAGTAGCTCCGCTTATGACTATGATGATGGACTTTTCTAAGTTGAGCTACCCTCTACCTTAGATAATTTGGCGAAAATATCATCACAGTAGGATGCGATAAAGAAGGTGTTTTCCTTGTAGTGATCTTTTATGAACGCTTTGCTTAACTCAGGATCAAGTGATGCTTAAACTAAGGAGTTTTAGAACTCAGCTATTATTGCTTTTTATTGGATTGTTAAGCAGCGTACTCGTCGCTGTTTTTATCGCTGTTAATCAAGCCAATGAAGCCAATGCACGCCGTCATTTAGAAGAAAGTCTACAAATCACGGCTCGTTCTTTTCAACAAACATTAGCCGCCCGCCAACGTATTTTATTTGATAAAGCGCGCTTGCTTTCAGGCGATTTTGCCTTTAAAAAAGTCGTCGCGACACAAGATCATGCCACGATTGTATCGGCATTAGAAAATCATCGCCTACGTGTTAAAGCGACGGTGATGATGTTAGCTGATCTTGATGGGGTATTAATTGCTGATACTTTACACCCCGAACAACACCAACAAGCGTGGTCATTACAAGGTTTGCAAAAAATTGCGATGGAGAATGGAAAGGCAGGAGGCATTCAACTGTTCAATGGTACACCGTATCAATTAGTACTCACCCCATTGTATACCCCTGAACCGAGTGCATGGATTGCGATTGGGTTTAAAATAACCGATCGACTAACACAGCGCCAAGCACAACAAACGCATTCTGATGTCAGCCTATTTTATCAACAGCAGGACGAAAACTGGAGTTTACTTGCCTCAACTCTGCAACCCGAACAACAAAATGATTTATTAAAACAACTTCAGCAACAAGCGATTACCTCTTTATCAACAACCACTAACGTGAATGATATTTTTCTGCAAAAAGAAGCCTATTTATCAATGGTGCTACCGATTCAAGGTGCAGGAGAAGGACAAACCTTAGTGGTCTTACAGCGTTCTTTAGCCAAAGCACTGAAACCTTATTTACGCTTGCGCACCATTATGTTGCTCCTGTTTGGTCTAGCATTATTGTTTTCGATTGTCAGTGCGGTACTAATGGCCCGTAGTATGAGTCGTCCTTTAGAAGCCTTAACTAAAACAGTACAACACATTACCACAGGGAATTATCACCAAGCGCCGCCATTGCAACGTCATGATGAGTTAGGCATACTTTCTAAAGCAGTGAACCAGATGAGTCAAGGCTTACAAGAACGTGATCAAGTTCGCAATTTATTAGGAAAAGTGGTTTCCCCTGAGATTGCAAATGAGTTATTAAGTAAACGTATCGAACTCGGTGGCGAAGAACGACAAGCCACGATTCTCTTTAGTGATATTCGCCAATTTACTAACCTATGTGAAGGACGTAATCCTAAAGATATTTTGCAATTATTAAATCGCTACTTATCTCAAATGAGTGTTGCCATTGAGCAATATGATGGTGTGATTGATAAATATATCGGGGATGCCATTATGGCGCTGTTTGATCTTCCTGTGAAGCAAGATAACGCCGCTGAACACGCTGTTTTTGCCGCGATTGCGATGAGCACTGCATTAGCACGTTTAAATGCTGACTTACTCAAAGAGAATCAATCTCTCATTCGTATTGGCATTGGGATTAACAGTGGCAAAGTGGTTGCAGGTAATATGGGGTCTCCTGATCGTTTAAACTATACCGTTATTGGTGATAGCGTTAACCTAGCCGCGCGCTTAGAAGGGTTAACCAAATATTTTGGTGTGGGTATTATTGTTAGTGAAGCGACTAAGGATCAATGTGAACAACTACGCTTTAGAGCATTAGGTCGAGTACAGGTTAAAGGAAAACAAGAGGTTGTTAATATCTTTGAACCGCTGACACCTGCCACCTTGAGTATTGAACAAGAAAGCTATTTACAACAACATCAACAAGCCCTTGATTATTTCTATCAACAACGTTGGAGTAGCGCCCATCGTTTATTTCAGCACCTACAAAACCTTGCCCCAGACTTTAATCAAGCAGAGGATGTCATCCTTTATCAGCTTTACTTAAATAATATTGCCGTTTATAAAGAAAAAGTCCTGCCCGAAAATTGGCAAGGTGAATTATCTGCGGATTGTTTTAGCTAAGGGGCATCTCTATTAACGGTCTAAAACCTGCTAAAATACTGATTCCATAATTTCTAATCAAAAAAACCAAATCCATTCGGAAATATTTCGCCCTAAGCTTAATGCAGTTTATCAAAAAGACGAAAAAGGGTAGTG
>JAGLBW010000196.1 GCA_023146545.1 Cocleimonas sp. | reverse complement strand
AACAAGTGACTGTGGTTGTAAGTCAGGGCTGTTGAATACAGCTTAAGGAGTGCAGAGTTATCCTCTAGAATCCTCTAATAAAAACAATAACAAAAAAATGATCCTGATTATCGTAACCTCAACACAGGCTACGTTTTTCTATAATCTGAACTTTTTCATTGCGCAATGCCTGTAATTTTTACTCAAATAGTTTACGCTCTGCAAATAAGTCATTGTATCCTTTTTTTTAAATTTCCAATAATATTCTATCAAGTATTTAGGATGGATTTATTCTCAAATCATTGAAAATCAAGCCTATTTTTTATAATAAAACTCGCTCAATGCCTTCTTTCTTTACTTTTGTGACAAAGTTTTCACTCCAGTTTTCACCTTGAAGCTGTTTTATCATTTCGACTACAATATAATCGGTTTCCATACCTGTTTCATCACGATAACGGGATAAACCTTGGACACAGGCAGGACAATTGGTCAGTATTTTTGCTGTGTTTTTCTTAATTGGTGTTTCACCTGTTAATGATTGCAAACTGTGCGTTAGGCTTTCACGTTTACGAAAACGTAATTGGCTGGCAATATCAGGGCGGCTAACAGCAAATGTTCCCGCTTCACCGCAACAACGATCGCTTAAGGCAACCTCTTGTCCCATGAGCTCTGCAGTAAGGGCCAATGGATCTTGGGTTTTAATTGGTGTGTGACAAGGGTCGTGGTAGACATATTTCATCCCTTCAACACCGTCTAGCTTGACCTCTTTCTCTCGTAAGTATTCATGAATGTCTAATACGCGACATTGTGGGAATATTTTCTCGAATTCATATTTTAACAGTTGGTCTAAACACGTTCCGCAAGATACGATCACCGTGTTGATTTCTAGATAGCTTAAGGCTTGTGCGATACGGTGAAACAGTACGCGGTTATCCGTGGAGATTCGGTTGCCTTTTTCAAGGTCTCCTCCTGATGTTTGAGGATAACCACAACAAAGATAGCTCGGCGGCAATACGGTGGTTGCACCAATATCGTACAGCATCGCAAGGGTTGCCATGCCGACTTGTGAGAATAAGCGTTCTGACCCACACCCTGGAAAGTAAAAAACAGAGTCCCCTTGTGTGGTTCGGTTGGGATCATGCAAAATGGGGACGGTTTTTTCATCTTCCAATTCTAAAATGGCGCGAGTGGTTTGCATCGGAATACCCGCAGGTAGTGGGTTTTTGACAAATTGAATCACTTGCTCGGTAATTTTAGGTTGTCCAATGGTCGCTTTAGGACGTTCTTTTGTTTTTAATAACCCTAATGATTTAAACAGATAATGTCCCATTCGTTGGCTGAAAAAACCAAATTGAATCATGCCCACGCGCATCGCTTTGATTAAGACGGGGTGCGTCATATTAAGAAATGCCATTGAGGCGAAGGTTACCATGCTGGTTTTCTTTTGATTCCGATGGCGTAAAATATGACGCATCCGCACACTGACTTCGCCAAAATCAATATTCACAGGGCAAGGGTTGAGACATTTATGACAAACAGTGCAGTGATCGGCAACGTCATTCATTTCTTCAAAATGATGTAACGAAATCCCACGACGGGTCTGCTCTTCGTATAAGAACGCCTCTAAAATTAAACCTGTTCCGAGTATTTTATTGCGGGGGGAGTAAAGCAAGTTAGCCCGCGGAATATGGGTATTGCAAACAGGTTTACATTTACCACAGCGTAAGCAATCTTTGATGTCATCATTGAGCGCCCCCAGTTCATTATGTTCTAAGAGTAAGGCTTCGCGTTCGACTAAACGTAACGAGGGTGTGTAGGCATTATGCAAGCCTGAATTAGGCATTAGTTTGCCCCGATTGAAGTGTCCATTAGGATCAATTTTACGTTTGTAGTTGGCAAAATTTTCAATCGCTTGCTCGCCTAGGTAGTGCATTTTGGTGAGACCAATACCGTGTTCGCCAGAGATCACCCCATCGAGCTCGGTAGCCAATGCCATGATTTCATCAACAATGCCTTCAGCCACTTGCATCATGTCATAATCATGGGAGTTAACGGGAATATTGGTGTGAATATTCCCGTCTCCTGCATGCATATGCAGGGCAACAAAGAGTCGGCTGGAACGTATCTTTTTATGAATTATGTTTAAGGTTTCGCGCAAAGGGGCTAATTCGCCGCCAACAAAAATATTTTCCAAGGTGTCTTTGATTTCTTTTCGATAGGAAATGACTAAATCACGTCGCAACAATAAGTCAATCAGACGATCGTTGGGTCTCAACGCCGCTTTTGCTTTTTTATTTAATAGGTGTTGGCATTCCGCCGCAGGGGTTTCAAAATGAGCTAAAATTTCTGACCAACGACTGGCAACGCGATCTAATGAAGCACTGGCATAGTCTTTTTTTGAGGCTAAAGCCTGAAGATCAATCGCATCAGCATTGTATTCTGCTTGACGAAACAGCTCAGGGTTATCCCCTTCAAAGCAGTCTTTCATCGCTTTGATTAATGCTAGTTTGTTTTGTATTGATTGACGGATATTAATGTGTTCAATGCTTTCACTGTAGCGGGCTAAATTGTGTAGTGGAATCACCACATCTTCATTAATTTTAAACGCATTGGTATGTGCCGCAATCGCCGCGGTACGGGTTCGATCTGCCCAAAACTTATGCCGTTCGGCGGGAGTGATGGCAACAAAACCTTCTGCTCCACGTTGTTTAGCAATGTTGATAATGGTTTCGGTTTCTTTAATTAACGCGGCTTCATCATCACTAACAAGATCGGCTAATAAGAGCATTTTAGGCAGACAGCCTCTTGCTGCCTTTGGGGTGTAATTGACCGCTTTAATATAACGTTCATCAAGATGTTCGAGTCCTGATAATAATACTGCTTCACTGCGGTCAATACGGTCTTTAATTTCGACAATTGCAGGGACAGCAGTGTTTAAATCAGTGCCATAAAACTCTAAACAAACGGTGCGGACTTGTTCGGGTAAGCGGTGTAAAATAAATTCTGCCGAGGTGATTAAGCCATCACAACCTTCTTTTTGAATCCCTGGCAAGCCCCCTAAGAATTTATCAGTGACATCTTTTCCTAAGCCTTTTTTACGAAAAAATTGCCCTTTAAAATTAAGGATTCGAGACTCGCCTTGCTGCGTTTTACCGTCTTTTCCAAAACGGGTAAAACGAAACTGTACTTCCTCCTGATCGTGAATTTTGCCTAAATTATGATGAATCCGCTCGACGGTAATCCAATCTGCATCAGGTGTAACCATGCGCCAAGAGACTAAATTGTCCAACGTGGTTCCCCACATCACGGCTTTTTTACCGCCTGCATTCATGGCAACGTTACCGCCAATGGTTGAGGCATCTTGTGAGGTTGGATCGACCGCAAAAACCAGTCCTTGTTGATGTGCTCGATCTGAGACACGGCGGGTAATCACGCCCGCTCCTGCTCGAATAACAGGTACAGTGGCATTGACTTCGGGTAGATCATCACGATAGCTGATTTTGCTGAGTGATTCTAATTTTTCGGTATTAATCACAGCGCTCAATGCATCTAATGGAATCGCGCCCCCTGTGTAGCCTGTTCCGCCACCGCGCGGTATAACGGTTAAGCCTAACGCAATACAGGTTTTTACTAAGGCGGCGATTTCTTCTTCGCTATCAGGCGTTAAGACCACAAAGGGTAATTCTACTCGCCAATCCGTAGCATCCGTTACATGTGCCACACGAGCCAACCCGTCAAAGAGGATATTGTCTTTGCGAGTGACTTTACGAAAGGCTCGTTTAGCTTTTTTACGTAAGTCGTGATATTCACCAAACCATGTCGCAAACTTAGTAATTGATTGAGAGCCAATATCAACTAATTCAATGGTTTGCTGGTTTCCATCCGCGCGTGCTCTAATGTGTTGCAAACGCTCTTCCATTGTCGAAATTAAGGAATTACGCCGCTTTTGGTTGTTTAATAAATCATCCTGAATATACGGGTTACGCATTACCATCCACATATCCCCTAATAACTCCAAGAGCATGTGCGATGATAATCCTGTGGCACGTTTCGCGCGTAAGGCTTCCAAAATTCGCCATGCACGCTGTCCTAACACACGAATTACAATTTCACGATCAGAAAAGGAGGTATAGTTATAGGGAATCTCGCGAAAAGGCTGAGATTGTGGACTGTTCATTGAAAGCACCAACATTTATGGAAGGAAGATTAGCATTTTATTATATAGTAACTGTAGCGACAAAACCGTTTACCCTTACTAATACAACATTGCTTTTAGACATTAGGTCTGCCCCTTATATAAACGGTATAAACACTAAGGTCTCAGGTGCCTTTTTATATCATGTGGGTTCTTCTCGAAGGGGGCGTAACTCTTCATACATTAAAAGGACACCAATACGCACGTATTGACTAATATCGTTATACGCTGTTTCGGCTTCATCCGAATCATCCAACTCAAACTCTTCTTCTGTTCCAATGCGCGAGAAATCAGTCAATAGGTCTCGACTGTCTTCGGGTAATTGAGCAAAATTTTTGATGCCGCTCATCGCAATCCCTAAAATAAAACCACGGCACCATTCTTGAACCGCAGTGATACGCAACACTAATGATTGATCCTCATCAGGCAAACATAAATCAAAGCGTAAATTACTGTCATCGAGTTGTTGTTTTATTGCCTCAAACCATCGACCGAGCGCTTCAATCGCTTCACGAGGGGGAAGGCTATCTTGCTCCATTTCTCCCATAATTTGTTTAATCCAGCTTATTTTATTAGCACTTATATTAGCAATTAACATGCCTGAAGCAATAGCATGACTTTCTGCAACATCACTAATTGTATTTATTTTAAGCAATACTGCCTTTATTTCTGCGAATTCCATTAATTTATAGACCTGATCATACGAAAAAATTGACTATACTATCATTGGGTATTTTTAGTCTCTAGCATAATAATGAAACAAAACTAAACTGCTAAGGAGATTAATACTTTGTTAAACTATAAATAATAACCTGCTATTTTTTCAGTTTATTTTAATTATTTATTAGTATTTTTTTAATAATAACCTCTCTTTTATTCGCTTATTCTGATGGTATTTCTTAACAAAAAATAGCTGTTATTTCGGCTGTTAATTGTTTAATGTTATAGCTAATAAGCGCATTATATAGACCTATTGACCCATCCCCCCACGCAAAGCTATGATAGAGCTATGGAAAATTACTCGACTGATTCACGCCTAAAAGAACAGGTGGCACTTTTAGAGGAAACCCTCTCTAAATTATTGTTGACCACAGAGAAATTGTTCGATGAGAATAGGACGTTAAAACAACGAGAAAAGCACTTATTACAGGAGCACGCTGCATTACACACTAAAAATGACAAAATCCGCGTCCAAGTGGAAGCAATGATTCACCATTTGAAAGCAATGGATAAAGCCCAACCTTAGGAAACTAAAACATTATGAGTGATAAGGAAGCAAAAAAAGTAGTCCCTGTTGAAATCAAAATTATGGATCGAGAATATATGGTGTCCTGTCCTGTTGGTGAACAGAGTTCTTTAATTGCTTCTGCCAAACAACTTGATGAAAAGATGCGCATAATTCGCCGTTCAGGCAAAATTATTGGCTCTGAAAGGATCGCAGTGATTACCGCATTAAACCTAGCAAATGAGCTAATGGGTATTACCAACCAAATTCAGTGTATTGAGAAAGAAGTTGTAACCCGTATTGATCGTTTGCAACAAAAAGTTGATATTACTTTAGAACGCATTGATGACGGTAAAATGCAGCAAAACCAACCTCAGGATTAACAAAGCAGAGACTATCCTGCTAAATAATTCACCACATCAATAACCCGTTGTAAACGATGCTCCTTCTCTTTTGCTAACATCTTATTCAGTAACGACTGATAGGTAGCATATTCTGGGGGAAGTGTAGGAAGGGGTGCTAGAATATGTTGCATCATTAGTTCCATTTCAGTTGAGCCATGATAGGGCTTATCCCCTACGAGTAGCTCATAAAAAATAATCCCCAAACTGTAAATATCGGAGCTAACATCCGTACCTTGATCTAAGGCACGCTCTGGGCTGACGTAATAAGGTGTACAGTGAATGTCATCTTCTGTCATGACTCCTGCTTCGATGAGTAAACTGGAGGCACTTCCATAGTCATTCAGCGCTAGTGAACCATCATCACGTAGCATAATATTGCTCGGTTTTAGGTCACGGTGTAATAAACCCACCTCATGCACAACATGTAAGGCATAGACAATCTGAATAAACCATGTGAGCGCGTGATGTAATGGTAAACGTTCGTGATCATTAACGTTTTCTTCTAACGAACCTTGCGTCATTAACTCCATAACTTGATAAATCGCCCCATCACTGATCCCGCTGTTATAAATTTTAACCAAGCGGGGGGTATTAATTTCACTGAACTGTTGTAAATTAGTTAGAAAGTCTGTTTTTGAAGTTTCACTTAAACGCTTTAAATTATATTTATAACGTTTAATGGCGGCTTGTTGACCTTTTTGATTAACTGCTCGATAAACGGTGGAATTATTGCCATTATGCAATACTTCCAATAAATGCCAATCCGCTACTTGGAAAGGTGAGGCAGTTAAATTGTTTTTTAATCCAATTAACATTTCTATTTTAGCGCAAAGACTCGCCCACGAACCGTGAAAGTTAAAATAACCATCGGCACTTTCTTGCAAAGCACTGGTTTCAATTTCTTGATGATCACTTAAAAGTAAAACTAATGATTTTGAAGCCTGTTGTTTAATTGATTTTAAATATTCAACCCCTATTTTTAAAGAAACAGAGCAATCAATTAATACAAAATCATAACCCGAATAACTTATTGGTTTTTTGGATGATGGTGCTACCGAAGAGGTTTTTTTCGCAACAATGCGTTGAAAATTATCAATCGAAAAACATCGTTTCAGTGATGCTTCAATCTCCTCACCAATGGTACCCCTCTGTTCAATTAACACAAAAGAATAGCTCATTTTCTGCCTCATTAGTTTTTTTAATATCAACCATGAAGTGTAGAATAAAGTGACTAATTTTTCCTCGGAAATTTATAATTAATTTGTTACAAAAATTTCAATATTGACTTTAATTAACCCCTCACGCATAATCGCGCGTCTTGCGGGCATAGCGACGGTGTAGGCAAACTATAAGTAAGTGTAAAACTTAATGGTACTGCCAACCTAACCCTTATGTCCCTCCTTGCTCTACCACTTTGCGCAAATATTCAAATGTGGGGCTATCCTAATCCAAAAGGAGATTTACATTGAGACATTACGAAATTGTTGTTTTGATCCATCCTGACCAAAGCGACCAAGTCCCTGCAATGACGGATCGTTATAAAAAAGTAGTTGAAGAAAGCAAAGGCAAATTACACCGCCTAGAAGATTGGGGTCGTCGTCCTTTAGCCTATCCTATCGACAAGCTTCATAAAGCACATTACATTCTGATGAACCTTGAATGTTCAACGGACGCATTAACTGAGCTAGAAGATTTATTCCGTTTTAATGATGCAGTATTGCGTAATCTAACCATTCGTGCTGATGAAGCCGTTACGGAAGCTTCGCTATTGAGCAAAGAAAAACAAGATGCTCGTCCAACACGTAATAACAGACGCTAATAACCCGCATTCAGGAGTTAAACTATGTCACGCAATTTTCGTCGTCAAAAGTTTTGTCGCTTCACCGCAGAAGGTGTTAAGCAAATCGATTATAAAGACCTTGATACCCTTAAGGCTTATGTTACTGAAACAGGTAAAATCGTACCCAGTCGTGTAACAGGTACTAAAGCAAGATACCAACGTCAATTAGCGACCGCGATTAAACGCGCTCGTTTTCTAGCGTTACTGCCTTACACCGACCAACACAAGTAAGCAGACCTTGATGGCCAGTTTCATTATGGCAGGGCGTGCTCAAGCGGCTATTTTTATCGTGCTGTCCACGCTAATCTCACTCGTACTTCCACCTTTAGGATTATTTAGTGGGGCTGCGATTGCGCTAATTACCTTGCGTATTAGCTGGCAACAAGGGGTTATTTACAGTCTTTTAGGTAGTGCAGTACTTGCTATTGCTGCCTACTTTTTCAAGCAAGAGGTTGTTACAGGTATTCTCGCAGGATTGATTGGATGGTTGCCCTTGGTGTTTTTTAGCACCCTCTTAAAGCAAACACACTCATGGGAGCGGACGTTACAAGCTATTTTAATGTTCAGTATCGCCAGTGTGTTTATCTTTCACCTCTATCAAAGTGATAGTGCGGTGTTTTGGCAATCCATCTTAGAACAAATTAAACCCGCAATTAAAGAAGCCTACCAATTAGATAATAGCCAGACCAAAGAACTGATCGAGAAAGCGTCCACGTTAATGACAGGCGTTTTTATTGCCATGATGAGTATTGCCAGTACCCTTGCGTTGTTATTAGCACGGCATTGGCAAGCGATGCTATACAACCTTGGTGGTTTTGGTAAGGAGTTTCGTCAATTACGAATTGGCAAAAACCCCGCCATATTAATGGTTGCCTGTATTATTGTTGCGCTGTTTAGTAGCAGTACTTTGATTGTAGAAATACTCATCATTGCGGTGGGTATTTTCATGTTGCAAGGCATTGCTCTAGCACACGGTATTGTTAATCAGCTTGAAATGAAACCTTTTTGGCTAGTAGGGCTTTATGTTCTACTGTTCTTCTTATTGGTTCAAATGATTGTATTATTAGCTGCTTTTGGGATTATCGACAATTTCGTAGATTTTCGTCGAAAAATAGCCTCAAAAACGAAGCTGAAATAAGACAACCCTCGTTTCTGCCTCGTTGATCAGGATCAGATTAAAAAATTTAAGAGACTACCCCACGCTAGTGAAGGCCGTCTTGATTAAAAAAGAGTAAAACATCATGCAAGTCATTTTAATGGAAAGAATCGAAAACCTTGGCAAACTTGGCGATATCGTCGCGGTTCGTTCAGGCTATGCCCGTAACTATCTAGTACCCCAACGTAAAGCTAAAATCGCAACTAAAATTAACCTTGAAGCCTTTGAAGCCATTCGTTCTGAGCTTGAAGCGGCAGAAGCTAAAGTCATTACAACGGCAGAAGCACGTTGTAATGCGATTGAAGCACTAACCCTTGAGATCACTGCGAATGCAGGCCCTGAAGGCAAGCTGTTTGGTTCCGTTACCAATCACGAAATAGCCGATGCTATTGTAGCCGCAGGGGTTGAGGTTGAACGTAAAGAAATCCGTATGCCAGAAGGTCCTATTCGTCTGATTGGTCATTATGAAGTTGGCGTTCACTTACATTCTGATGTTGATGCTATTGTTAAGATTGCAGTCATGAATGAAGACGGTGAAACAGAACCAAAAGTTGCCGCGCCAAAAGAAAGTATTGGCACAGGCGATAGTGACGACGACGGTGATGATCTTGTCACACGTTCAGCGGAAACTAGCGAAAAAAATAAAAGCGTGTAAAACAATCCACAAGCCGATGCTTGTGAGATTGAGAGACTCAAAAAATAGCCATACCCATTAATTTAGGTGTGGCTATTTTTTTGAGAAGAAACAAAACAATGATTCGGATAGAATAAGTCATTATGAATGAAACCGATCTTGAAGCACTAAAAATTCCTCCCCACTCCATCGAAGCGGAACAATCGGTGCTGGGTGGTTTAATGTTAGAAAATAGCTCATGGGATCAAATTGCTGATCGTGTTACCGAGGAAGACTTTTATCGTTATGATCATCGTCTCATCTTTCGTTCCCTCGCCTATCTAGCCGAAGAAAATAAACCCTCCGATGTCTTTACCCTCTCCGAGTGGCTAAAACAACATGACGAACTCTCTAATGCGGGCGGCTTACCGTATTTAATGACCTTGTCAAAAGACACCCCCAGTGCCGCTAATATCAAAGCTTATGCTGATATTGTGCGAGAAAAATCGGTGTTGCGTCAACTCATTGCCGTTGGGACACAAATTACTAATTCCGCCTTCAGGTCAGGTGGTCAATCCAGTAAAGAATTATTAGATGCCGCCGAACAAGCGGTCTTTAAGATTGCCGAACAAAGCACCCGACAGCAAGCGTTCAAACCGATCAGAGAATTACTGACTGCGGCCCTCGCAAGAATTGATGAGTTGAGTAAAACCGATGCGACCATTACAGGTGAGGCAACAGGGTTTAGTGAGCTTGATGAATTAACATCAGGGTTTCAAGCAGGTGATCTTGTTATCGTTGCAGGTCGTCCCGCGATGGGAAAAACCACCTTTGCGATGAATATCGCCGAATATGTCGCGCTAAACCATACACAAAATCCTAAAGCGGTTGCAATTTTCAGTATGGAAATGCCCGCTGAACAATTAGTGCTCAGAATGTTTGCCTCACACGGACGTGTTTCTTTATCCGATATTCGCACAGGAAAAATTCGAGAAGAAGACTGGCCACGTGTTGGTATGGCGGTTAAAGATTTTTCGCTAACCAAGCTCTTTATTGACGACTCTCCCGCACTATCACCCACCGAGATTCGAGCCAAAACCCGTCGTTTAGCGCGCGAACATAATGGGATTGGGCTCATTGTGATTGATTACCTGCAACTGATGCACTCAGGGCGCAGATCCGACAACCGTGCCAGTGAAGTATCAGAGATTTCACGTTCTTTGAAAGCTTTAGCCAAAGAATTAAAGTGCCCTATTATTGCACTCTCCCAACTCAACCGTAGTTTAGAACAACGTGCCGATAAACGTCCTATCATGTCGGACTTACGTGAATCAGGCGCAATTGAGCAAGATGCCGATATTATCATTTTTATCTACCGTGACTGCGTCTATAACGCGGATCCAAAGGATGAAATTAATCAACAGGATGGAAAGAAGGATGAGCCTGCAGAGGTTATTATCGGCAAGCAAAGAAATGGCGCAATCGGAAAAGTGTATCTGACCTTTCAAGGTCGCTATACCCGTTTCGATAATTGTTCACCTGATGTTTATAAGAGTAATCATTAGACCTATTTTCATAACCCCGAGTGCTTTCGCTCATGATATGATACGCCGCTTATTATTTTGTATCGGTATCACCATGTCCAGCGACAGCTTTTCTTCCCTTCCCCTTTCTTCTGCTCTGATTAAAAATTTAGACTCACTTCACTATCACACCATGACAACGGTTCAAGCCGAGAGCTTGCCCACCTTATTAGCAGGCAACGATGCGATCGTTCAAGCTAAAACAGGCAGTGGCAAAACTGCTGCATTTGGTTTGGGCTTACTGCAACAGATTAATCCCCGATTTTTTGGGGTTCAAGCGATGGTGATCTGCCCCACCCGAGAGCTTGCCGACCAAGTCGCCAAAGAGATTCGGCAATTAGCACGCGGTATTCCTAATATTAAGCTGGTTTCCCTGTGTGGCGGAAAACCACTCCGTACTCAGGCAGAATCACTGGAATACGGCGCACATATTGTGGTCGGTACGGCAGGCAGAATCCAAGATCATTTAAGCCGCCAAACGCTTGAACTTAAGCATGTCAACGTTTTGGTTCTGGATGAAGCTGATAGAATGCTCGATATGGGTTTTTATGATGAGATTATCAACATCATTAAACAGATACCCAAACAACGCCAGACCTTACTTTTTTCCGCCACCTACCCTGATTCTATTCAAAAAATGTGCCGCTCCATTCAAAACCAGCCTGTAATGATTAAAGTGGACTCTATCCATGATGAGAATGTGATTCAACAACGCGTCTACCAAGCTCAACATCAACAACGAGATGATGCCTTGCTCACGCTCTTTGAACATCATCAACCTGCCACCACGGTGGTCTTTTGTCATACCAAAATCCAATGCAACCAAGTCGCTCAATTTTTAACAGATCGTTCAATTGAAGCCTTAGCCTTACATGGTGACTTAGAACAAAGAGAACGGGATCAAGTCTTGGTTCGTTTTACAAATAAAAGCTGTGCCGTGTTAGTCGCAACCGACGTTGCGGCAAGAGGCTTAGATATTAAATCACTGCACGCGGTTATCAATTACGAACTACCCCATGATCCTGAAATATATCGACACCGTATTGGGCGCACAGGACGAGCAGGCGAAACAGGAATCGCGTTAAGTTTATACACCGAAGCCGAGTTACCCCGTCTTATGCGTATAGAAGACTATCAACAAGAAACATTCAATCCTTCTGAACTCAGTAGCTTAAAACGTAACCCTTATTACAGACTCAGTGCACCCAACGTGACTTTACAAATTGATGCAGGAAAGAAAAGTAAAATTCGCCCTGGTGATCTTTTAGGAGCGCTAACAGGGGATGCAGGTTTATCAGGGAAACAGATTGGAAAAATAGATATTTTTGAACGCTTTAGCTATGTAGCAATAGAGAAAAAGACGTTAACAAACGCCTTGTCCTATTTCAAAAATGGAAAAGTTAAAGGGCGCTTTGTTCGAGCAAGAGCGATTCAATAATTAGCCCCTATCAAAATAATCAACAC
>JAGLBW010000195.1 GCA_023146545.1 Cocleimonas sp. | reverse complement strand
ATAAAACGCTAAATCCGAGTTGACAGAAAACGGTGTTTATCTTTATATTGCACGGTTTAGGTTATCCTATAAAACAGTAACGCCCTTCTAAAAATAATTAAAAATTCATAATCGTTAGGAATAATATGGCGGATAAAAGCCTTGATACGCTCTATACCCTTAATACACCCGAAGGTATTGATCTCACCTTATCACCTGCAGGGGTTATGCCACGCTTATTGGCTTGGTTGATTGATTCATTGATTCGTTTCGGTATTTATACCGTCGTTCTCATTGTATTAGCCTTTTTAGGCAGAGCAGGTATGGGTATTGCATTGATTATTATCTTTATTATTGAGTGGTTTTACCCTGTGTATTTTGAGGTTTTCAAACAAGGGCAAACACCAGGAAAGCGCGCCTTAAATTTGTATGTTGCACTTGATAATGGATGTCCGATTAGTATGTCTGCGTCTATGATTCGTAATATTTTACGGTTTGTTGATTTCTTACCCTTATTTTATGGTTTTGGTTTAATCAGTATGTTGTTAAACCGACGCTTTCAACGTTTAGGTGATTTAGTTGCGGGTACTGTCGTTTTTTATAAAGAAGATCAAAACCTCGTCTATCAACAGACCAGTGAACCAGAAGGTCAAACCCTAAAGGCGATCATGCCGCCGATTAGTTTACAAATTGAAGAACAACAAGCGGTGTTAGCTTTTTATCAACGCCAACAACATTTGAGTCGAGAACGTGCTGAAGAGTTAGCCGAATTAACAGGGTTATTGGTTGCGGATGCACCAAAAGAACAAAAAACAATGTATCTAACATCATTAGCACGATGGATTGAGGGGAAACGATGAGTGCGATAAAACAGTCTCAATTTGTTGATAAATATCAACAGCAATGGCAAGATTTTGAACATTATTTAGACTACCATGATTTATCTCGGCGACAGCGTCAACAGCATGATAAAAAGGATAAGCCTTTAAAACCACTTGATCTACCGCATGTTTATCGACAAATCTGTCACCATTACGCTTTAGCCAATTCACGTTGCTATAATCCTTTTTTGATTAAACGTTTGAATCATTTAGTCACCCGTGGTCACCAACGTCTTTATGGCGCACATCGCCCTTTTTGGGGTGATATTAAGCAGTTTATTGCCGCGGGGTTTCCTGCTTTAATTCGCAAGGAATGGCGTTTATTAATGTTATCCAGTGCGCTATTTTATGTGCCTTTTTTTGCGATGATCATTGCAATACAGATCAACTCAGACTTGGTTTACAGCGTTATGGAAGGTGAACAAATACGCCAGATGGAATCCATGTATAACCCTGAATCGTTTACTCATAAACTCGGGCGTGAACGCGAGGCAGATTCTGACTTGTATATGTTTGGTTTTTACATTAAAAATAATACAGGCATTGGCTTTCGTAATTTTGCAGGCGGATTACTATTTGGCTTAGGCACACTGTTCTTTTTATTTTTTAATGGCTTAATGATTGGTGCAGCGGCAGGGCATTTAACCGCACTTGGGTTTATCGACACCTTTTGGGGCTTTGTTTTAGGGCATGGTGCCTTTGAGTTAACTGCAATTGTTCTCTCTGGTGTCGCGGGGCTTAAATTGGCAGAGGCTTTAATCCGCCCCCAACGAAAATCACGCTTACGTGCCTTAGTTGATAATGGCAAAATAGCGGTGAAAATCATGTACGGTGCGGCGGCGATGTTTATTATCGCCGCCTTTATTGAGGCTTTTTGGTCATCAATGGTAATGCCTGTGATGATTAAATACGTTGTTGCTGCATTGCTCTGGTCACTTGTTATCGCTTATTTTTGGTTTTTAGGTCGAAATCAATCCATTTCGCAGGCCTATTATGCAGCTTGATCAAATTACCGCAACGATTCGTTTGCGCTCATCTTGGGAAGCAGTTGATCTTGGTTTTGCAATGGTTCAGAGCAATTGGCGTTCTATTTATCCCCCCCTCATTATTTTTAATTTATTGTTTTTAGTCCCCGCCTTTGTTTTTCTTCCCCGTGCTTATTATGGCTATATCTTATTATTTTTTTGGTGGGTAAAGCCCTACAGCCATCGTTTAATTTTACATATTTTAAGCCAAAAATTATTTAATAATGAATTAAGTATCACACAAGCTTTAGGCGCTGTACCTGCTTTATTACATTACAGCTCCTTTGGTGCATTGACCTTTCGACGTTTTTCATTTTCACGCGGTTTTAATTTACCCATTTGGCAATTAGAACGACTCAAAAGCAACGTCCGCCGTCAACGACAGCATATTTTATTGGAGAAAGTACACTCCCAAGCCGTTTGGTTAACGATAAGTTTTGCCGTCATGATTCTTATTCTAACCGCCTCCACTGTGGGTATTGTGCTGCTGTTTGTTCCACCTGAATTATTTGATTCCCTTCGCCAAGTTTTTTTTGATCCACGTACACAGCGATTAGATGCCACAGTATTTCTAATCAGCGTTGGGGGAATTTTTGTTGCCGTAACGTTGTTGATTGAACCCTTTTATATTGCCGCCAATTTTGCCTTATACCTTAATCGCCGCACTCAATTAGAAGCATGGGATTTAGAGCTTTCCTTTCGGAAAATGGCACAGCGATTACAAGCAAGCGCCCAAAAATTACTGTCATTGAGTCTTGTTATCCTCGCTACAGCAGTCTTTAGTGTAAGTATTTTATCCAGCCCTAGCGAAGCTAATACACTGGATACTATTGATCAATTACCTGAAACCAGTGAAATTGATTACCTCAACGATACCCCGCTATCCGTTAATCAATCCAAAAAAATAATAACTGAAATCATCAATAGCAATGATTTAAAAAGTGAAGAAACAACCACAACATGGTCACTCAAAGACTTTGAAAGGGATAAACCATCTGACGATAACCCTTTTCTAAACCTGATTGGAAAAATCATTGCGACCTTGTTTGAATATACGCTCTGGATTCTCTTAGT
>JAGLBW010000194.1 GCA_023146545.1 Cocleimonas sp. | reverse complement strand
CACTTATGACTTGAATTCAGCAGATCCTAAAAAACAGGCTGACTATTTTACCTTAAAAATTAACGAGACTTGATAAAAACACAGCAATCCTCTAGTATTTTAATCTGATATTCTATCATTTTGGGGAGATAAACATGTTTAGTTTGGATTTTGGTTTACCAATGATTTTAGTAATAGCATTAATTGCTTGGGCTTGGATTAGCTTTCTTTCGGTTGTTTTTGCATAAGCAACTATTTTATAGCCCATAAAAAAAGCCGCTTAAAAGCGGCTTTTTTTATGGGCTATAACGTATAACATTAATGATCAATGAATGAACCACAACCCTTATTTATAGGCTTTCTAAACTACAACAGACTCCCTGATTTTTTTAATCGCATTGCTTTCTAATTGGCGAATGCGTTCAGCAGAGATGCCGTATTTTGTAGCTAAGTCTTGTAAGGTTGCTTTCTTGTCAGTTAACCAACGGCTGGCGAGAATATCTTTACTGCGCTCATCAAGTTTTGCTAAAGCTTTGCTAAAGATAGCTTGCTTATGATCTTCCCAATCTTGTTCTTCTACGGCTTCTGAAGGGTCAAGTTGATCTGTTTTTAAATAAAGACTGGGATAATACGCATTATCATCATCTTCTTGCCCAGGCGCTAAATCAAAACCTAAATCTTGACCGCTCATGCGCTTTTCCATTTCCATCACATCTTTGCTAGTGACACCTAATGTATCCGCCACGTCGTTTACTTCGGCTTGATTTAACCAGCCTAAACGTTTTTTACTACTGCGTAGATTAAAAAATAATTTACGTTGCGCTTTGGTTGTCGCAACTTTTACAATTTTCCAGTTACGCAAAATATATTCATGGATTTCTGCCCGAATCCAATGAACGGCGAAAGAGACTAAACGGACGTTCATGGTCGGGTCGAAACGTTTAACGGCTTTCATTAAGCCCACATTCCCTTCTTGTACTAGATCTGCTAAGGGTAAACCATAACCGTTATAGCCACGGGCTACTTTTATTACAAAACGCAAATTATGAAGTATTAAAGTACGGGCGGCGTTAAGGTCTTCATTATCTCGCAAACGGAAGGCCATTTCCTTTTCTTCTGCAACCGTTAAAACAGGTAGCTTGTGTACTGATTGAATATAGCGATCAATACTGCCTGCTGTTACGGGGATTAACTGGTTATGTAAAGTATATGCACTGCTGCTCATCGTTGTTTTATTCCTCATGTCTGATGACATTTTAGCACTCTACTGTTGAGAGTGCTAATAGATGATTTGGTTCCTTGGTTATTACTGTCTTTAACGGTTATAGCGTAGGGGCTTATTTTTCGTTTTTTAATTTAAGTTGTAATTATTACTTATTTAATTCAATGGTATAGGTATATTTCTGTGGGGTAAATTCAGGTCAATCGTATCAGGCTCTATGTTAAAAAAATTTAATCCGACACTTTTTAGTTTAGCGATGAAAACGCCTGTTCAGCAGCATCAATGGTCTGTTGTAAATCGTCATCACTGTGGGCGCTAGAAAGAAAGCCTGCTTCATAAGCAGAGGGCGCTAGATTAATGCCTTGTTTCAACATGGCATGAAAAAATTGATTAAACTGTGTGATATTGCAGTGTGTCACTTCATTGAAATACCGAACTTCTTCCACATCGGTAAAGAAGAAACCAAACATACCCCCTACCTGATGACTACTTAAGGCAATATTATGCTGTTTAGCTGCCGCAACTAGACCTGATACAAGAGTGGTTGTTTTTTCTGTCAAGCTCTCATAAAAACCGTCTCTAGCGATAATTTCTAAGGTTTTTAAACCTGCTATCATCGCAATCGGATTCCCTGACAAGGTACCTGCTTGATAAACCGCGCCACAAGGTGATAAAGCTTGCATAATATCTTTACGACCACCAAAAGCACCGACAGGCATCCCACCACCAATAATTTTACCTAGGGTAGTGAGGTCGGGTTTAACCTGATATAAGGATTGTGCTCCACCAAGGGCAACCCGAAAACCTGTCATGACTTCATCAAAGATGAGGACTGCTCCGTGTTGATCACACACCGCGCGTAACGTTTGTAAAAAACCATCAATCGGTGGAATGCAGTTCATATTACCTGCAACGGGTTCAACAATAATACAGGCAATCTCATCGCCCATTTTATCAAATAATGCAGTGACTTGTTCAATGCTGTTGTAATCTAACGTTAGCGTGTGTTTGGCTAAATCAGCAGGTACACCAGGGGAATTAGGCTCTCCAAAGGTTAAAGCACCTGAGCCTGCTTTGACCAATAATGAATCACCATGGCCATGATAACCGCCTTCAAACTTAACGATATTATCTCGACCTGTAAAACCCCGCGCTAAACGAATCGCGGACATGGTCGCTTCTGTTCCTGAGCTCACCATACGGACAAGATCAATTGAAGGCACCAAGGTTTTAATACGTTCCGCCATGGTAATTTCTATTTCAGTCGGTGCACCGTAGCTTAAACCTTTCGTCACCGCTCGCTGAACGGCTTCAATAATTTCGGGGTGGGCATGACCTGCAATCATCGGTCCCCATGAGCCAACATAGTCAATATAGCGATGACCATCAACATCATAAAGATAAGCACCTTTAGCACTTTCGATAAACAACGGACTACCACCGACACTTTTGAAGGCACGTACGGGTGAATTAACACCACCGGGAATGGATTTTTTTGCTTTTAAAAATAAGTCTTGAGATTTACTCACAATGTTTCTCTATTAAATCAAGTTAAAGGGGTTAATAAAGCATAGGACATTGTTTTCAACAATAACAATTAAAAACAATTCATCCTCATGATTTAATCGATTGTTGTTGCTGTTTTGAAACATAATGCACTACTCTCCTGAAGGACGAGTGAATTTATCATTAAGCCCTTGCACTAATCGATCAATGTCATAATGAATCACATTCATTCTTTCCATCGTCTGTTTACCCCAACCTGAAGGATTACTAAAAAAGACGCTATTGAAAAATCCTGTGCTCTTTAAAAAGGCGTGTTGGATATTGCCATAGGATTCATTTTTACTGAGTTTTTTTGCAATACTTGCTGCGACGCGTTTCTTTAGCCAAAAATGACTAAAGAAGAAAGTCGATAACAAAACACCGCTAACCCCCAATAAAACAAAAGGAGCGGGCATCGCACTCAGCAAACCTAGGTTGTAAGCGATAAACATTGAACCAACCAATAACAGTATTGCAATTGTAATATCGAAACTAATCACACGCTTACGCCATAATTGCTTGGCTTGTCTAATTTGAGGAATCGCTTGTTGTTCAATTTGGTTCACTAAAGATTCCATACTGCCAACAATGCGGTAAACACGCTCAGTATCAATATCAGCCATACGCTTCATAATTCTTGCGTAATCGGTATCGCGCTTAGCAACATAACGATCCCATACCGTTTTATTTTTAACAGGTATGGCTAAATGCTTATTAAAGAGCACATAAAAACGACCTGAACTTAATCCTGTTTGGACTAATGCTTTATGCCATGCAGCAATAATATCCTCAAGATTATTTTCTTTAGCAGAGGTATCAATTTGATTTAAAATAAATAAAAACTTACTGCTATCATTACGACGTTGTGCGCCTTTAACAAGATGCTCTAGTGTATCTTGCATTGCACCTGGTTCGGGATGACGTGCATCAAAAAAGACCAAAACAAGGTCAGATAAATCAATAATATGATCCGTCAATTTTAAAGTAGATTTACGTTGCTCATCAGCATCAAAACCGGGTGAGTCAATAATAATTTTACCTTTAAGCTGAGGGCTAGGGACTGCCTTCATTTGTAAGTAACTATCAATTTTAGCACCTTCTCCCTCGCTTACCCGTTCAATTTGCTCACTAATTTGATAGAAAGGAAAACGCGGGTCATTATCCAATGCAATCCCTGGTAAGGTCCGAACTTTAGCGTCTGAACTATAAGTGATGACTGTAAAACGATCGTCAACCGCTTGGTTGCCTGTTTTTTGCAAATTAGCACCAAGAAAAGAGTTAATAAAGCTCGATTTTCCTGCTGAAAATGTCCCTAAAATAGAAATAAGTGGCCACCAAGAAATTTGGGTAGCATAGGATTCTGTCTGTTTTAATAGTCCCAACGTTATCGCCACCTCATCTAACGCCCGATAGTGATTAACAACAGAAACAAGGGTTGGGTTTTCAAGTGCTAGATGCTTTTGTAAACGATCTAAACGTTGTGACATGCGTTTATCAGGTGTCATTGAGGGTAACCTCTCATTGATGAGCGAGCTAAGTGGATAATTTTAGGAAGGATGACGGTTTTAAGTTGCAGCCTGCAAAGAAAATAGCGTCAGTACTCAGCAGGGAGTCTCTTTGGATCAACTATAATACTGTTTATTATGAACAGTCTAATAATTATATTGTTCTGGTTTTATTAAAACTTATTTTTTATTTTATAACTATTTTTTTCAAAAATCGTTTCATACTGAAAGCTTATCAAAGGTATTGAAGTCTAAGAAAACACTTATATTACCCTCAAAAGCTTCATTATAAAATTTCGTCGCTGATGATTAGAGCAACTACCCTTTTGAATCAGTTAATAACCCACCACTGAATGAACTTTGGTTATTCCCTCCTTTTGTTACTGCAGGAACAGTAGGAGCTAGTGGTGCTAAAGGTTTTAACGGCATAATTTTCTGCGGCATCACTAAGGGTTGCTGAAATCCCATATTCGGTAAGGGGGGATAAGTATAATAGGAGGGTTGTGTAATCGGAGGAATAAAACGACGATTATTATTATTACTCGTCCACGGTAAAAAGTTATTCATAAAACTTAAAGGGGTCGAAATATTTTGATCCAGACTTTTCATATTGTTTTTCATACTATGAGTAGAGTTTGCCATATCATAGGTCGCGGATTTCAAGCTGCTCATGGTATTATCCATCGCATCAATATTATGGGTCATATTACCAATATCACCCGACATACTTTTCGTTGTGACAACCAACTTATTCATGTGCGTTGACATGTTGTTCATTGTCTTGGAGATGGAATCCATATTTTTACTCACAGAACCTGCCATTGATTCAATGGTCATTGACATATGGTGCACATCGGAAGATAAAGACTGAATCAAATAGAAGCCATAGGTTGCTAAGATTACAAACGCTAACATACCAGGGTAGACAAGCAATTGCAGTGTTTTGCTATCCCCTTCTGATTTTTGCTCAAAATCGCGTAACTCTTTTTCAAGTTCCTTGACGTATTCTTCATTTATTTCGTTATTTTCAGCCATCTTGTCATCTACCCCGAATTATACTTAAAGTGAGTAAGCTTATTGATTAATAAAATTAATTTCGAGCCTACTTACAGATTTAAGTGAGACCTATTCACTACTGATTGATCCCTATGGCCCTTATAGGAAGCTTATCAGCAGCCCCTAGTTTGTATGAAGCAATACGTTTTGAAAAGAAGCCATACGATTGATAATTTATTTGGGCTAACACATTTTTTCGTCATTATCGAATCACTAATATTGCATCGCATTCTGTTAAACTTAGTTTCGTTCCTTAATCAAGACACGCTTGTGATCTAAACCACAAGCGTGTTGACTTCATTATTATAAATTCAAATCACTAATCAATCTTTTAACGTGTGACGATCAGTAGACTTAGCACGTAAATCATCTCCCCTTTTATCTACTTAATCGACATTGAATAAAAAGGAAAGTTTTGTATTTTTTACGAAAAGAATACAAAGATACAATATTTGCTAACTTTTTGCTCTATTTAAGCAAAAAAAAAGGGTATAGGGTACTTTTCTAATGCTAAAAGAAGAAATTATGCTTGGACCATTCCTTAAGATGCTTTCTAAAAAAATAAGCGAAGCATAATTAGCCCTTATTATTTTTTCACACGCGCTAATAACTGTTTAATTTCATTTGCTTTTTTAGGATGAAATAAACCAATAAACCCAACCATATTAGCGACACGCTTGCCTTTGCCTTGTTTAATCATTGGGATAGCAATTTCAGCATAAAGATGAGCTGATTTTTCAGGGAAACCTTGTTTCCAAAATACATTCCCTAACTCCCCTTTATAACCCACAACATTAGGTTCACGGATAATCAACTGTTGATAAATACTTGCTGCTTCATCTAAACCATTGTTCCAATACGCTTCTCTTGCCATTAGCAATAAATCTTCCGTTGATTTATCACTAAGACCCGCCACAGAAGGTATTGTCTCTACAGATTCGGCTTCTGTTGTTACTACTTTAGCAGTATCGCTGGCTTCTTCTCTTTGAGGCGTATTATTGTGCTGAGTTGCTACGACAACAGCGTTAGTTGTACCTACTGCGACAATAGCCGCCGCAGTATTAATTGCCATTTTTTCGTGATCAGGGGCGGCTTTCTCATCCGTATGCGCAACCACAGTCTGTGCTTGTTCTGTTTTAGCTTCTGTAGGCGACTTACTGCTTTGTTTTCCCCCTAAACTCATCAGTAATGCCACTATTGTTAGCGCCCAGACCGAAAGGATTGGATGATGACTCAACCATCGTGTTATATACATAAAAACATCTCCACACTTTCTAATACCTTAGCTAATAACTAATACGCTAAGTTCATTAGATAATGATTTTAAAAATTCATAAAAATTTGCCTGTTATTAAAGCCTCATTCCTAAGCTTTAATAAAGCGCGTTCCCCAAGGCATTAACTTCTAATGCTGCTTTTGATTTTGGATCCATCTCAAATACCGCGAGTCCTTCGCTAAAAGAACGACGGTAAGCCGTGCGTTGATACAATCTCTCATCCAGCATTTCAATATTTTTTAAGGTGGATAAAGCAGCAAACGCTTCATCTGTTTCCCTAACCGCTCGATGTGTATCGGAGCGATTCATAAAACCATACATATTGGGTAGGTCGGAGCCACAAAGCTCCACAACCATTGAAATAAAACGTTGCGTTGACCACACATCAGCTTGACTGGGTGCAACGGGCACTAAAATTCTATCTGCCCGTTGGATTGCTTGCCGCATTGTTTCCATATCCGACATACCAATATCAATTAAAACTTCGGCCTGCTTATCTTCCTTATCCAATGCATCTAATTGACTACTAGGAATAATAATGGGTTGATAGCCGTCTTCAGTTCTAATATCTAGCGCATCGGTTAGGGTTGCTTGTGGGTCGAAATCATAGGTCGCCACACGTACATTACGGTGTGTTGCAACCCACAACGATAAATTAAAGGTAACAGTACTTTTTCCTGTACCTCCCTTTAAATTTCCAATGACTGTGATCATCCGCTATTTACCCGTAGGGGCTGGAATAGCAGGAACAGGTTGTAGCTGTGGTCTATTCGGCATCATTCTAGGGTATTGCATTTGTTGGTAGCCATACGGGTAACCATAAACCGTGCGTCCCATCATGTTCATAGGATAAACAGGAATCACCATCATACGAGGTTGCCCCCCCATCATTTGCATTTGGGGGGGAATCACCATCCCTTTAGGCATGCCCATTCCCTTGGGCATAAGCACACCATTTGGCATCATCATCGGCATCATTTGTGGTTGATTCATGGGATGAGCAGGGGCCATCATCATCGGCTGTACCCCTTGTGGCATCGCAGGGATGAGTGCAGGTGCAGAGGTTGGTGCTTTGTTGGTGGTAGAAACATTACTCGGCAACTCAACAGCTTTTGGAAAGTTCCCTTCTGCTTTAACAGGTGCTTGTGGTGCTTTCTCAACGGTATCTTTAGGAGCTTCTGCTGTTTTAGGTGCTTCAGGTGCAGATAAAGCTGTAGGCGCTTCAGGCGCTTGAACATCTGCTTTTGGCGCTTTAGCCGCAACAGGAGCCGCTGGTGCACTTAGCTCAACTGATGGTGCCATTGGTGCTACTCTGCTTTCTGCTGAGGGTGGTGCTATTGCTTCAGTTGCAGGTTTTACTTCTGGAGCAGTTGCCGTGGCATCTGTTTTAGGTGCTTCTTCTTTTACCTCAGTTTCTTCTGTTTTAGCTGTTTTTGGAGCATCAGCGGTTGCTGCAACAGCTGCGTCTGCTACCGTTGCCTTTGGTATATCAGGTCTAGCACCTGTTACAGGAAAAGAAGGCACTTCAGGGGTTGTCAATTTTGCATCAGATGTTTTGTCATCTGCTTTTTTTGTATCCTCAGTACCTTCTGGTGCAGTCGTACTGCCCTCAATAAATGGACCGGGAGGAGGTGCAGGATAAGTCGTTGCACTTTTTTTCGTATCAGCACCCACTTTATCAGCCTCAGCATCTTGAGCACTTGCTGTTTGACTGATTCCAATAAGCATTACTGCCGCGGAGGCTACAACCGTTGCTTTGGCAACCGTCAACATGCCTTTTCGCATTGTTTTCATGATATTATCCCTTCATTAAATAATTATTTAATTTATTAAAATACGTCAATGCCCCTTAAAAAAGGTTCAGGAGTCTTTTTACTTTAAACTAAGTTTAAATGACTGTGAGTATCTCTATAGGTAGGGGTGTAATTAAAAAAGTGCGGAAATACATCACATAGATCAATTCATTGCCTATCTTGTATTCCGTTATTCAGTGCATCCTACAACGCTTTGACAAACAGTAGAAGGTCTCCCCTCTTCAGTTTAATCACACCTCTTAGGTAGTGTAGTCACAATTATCAATCGGCGCGGCGAATTGATAATTAAAACAAGAATAAATATAACAACATTTATTCTCAGACAACTTCGATGTTTATAGCATTAAATATTACCTTAAGCGGTCATGAAGAAAGTGAAGCTGTCTTTATTCTTCATAACCTTTCAAGGTGAAACGATTGATAAAGCACATCGTTGATTACAGTTCTTTTTTTAGACGAATACCACGTCTTGCTTTAGGCTTAATTGCTTTTGCAGGTTGTTCTGGTTTTGGTTCCTCTGATACATCAGCATCAGCTTCCTTAACCACGTTACGCTCTTCTTTAACTTCTTTAACCGTTTGCGTTACCGACTCTTCTTTAGGTGACGCTTCTTCAGGCTTTTTTATTACCGGTTCAGGTGCTTTTGGTGTTTTTTCTTTGGCAACGATTTTCTTACTAAAGCCAAATAACCCCATTATCATCCTGAGCACAAAACTGACTGTGGCAACAATCGATGTACCAAAGAACATAATGCCTGATATGATTTTACTCCCACCCTCTTTTTGAGGTTCAGACCCACCACCTGTTGGTGGGTTAGGGTCCTCAGGTGCCTCAGGGTCTTTAATCATCAATGCACCACTGGCACTCACGCAACCAAGTGGAATAACTAATAGGGTTAGCAACGTTGCCACTAAACCACCAAAGATCAATGAAATCGCCATACCTCGAAAGATAGGGTCAGAGAGAATAAATAAAGAGCCGCCAATCAATGCTAATGCGGTAATCACAATCGGTCGAGTTCTGGTTTCACACGAATAAATAACCGCATCTAAAACTGACATCCCTCCAATCACCTGCTCTCGTGAAAAATCCACCAATAAAATCGAGTTTCGTACGACAATCCCCGCCAACGCTATAAAGCCAATCATTGACGTTGCTGAAAAATCAGCATCCAGCAACCAATGCCCTGGCACAATACCGATTAAGGTCAGTGGAATCGGTGCAATAATAATAGCAGGCAAAATAAAGTTACCAAACTGACCCACAATGAGCATATAGATCAGAATAATGGCCCCTGCAAAAGCGATTCCCATATCACGGAAAGTTTCATAGGTTACCGTCCATTCCCCGCCCCATTCAAAGGCACTCTTATTACTTTTATCAGGTGCACCTAACCATTCTCCCGAAAGCTTCACACCATCAGGGGTACGATAATCTTCGAGTAAATCACCAATTTCCATCATCCCATATACGGGTGCGGCAAATTTACCTAAACCTTCTGCCGTTACAAATTCAACCGCTCGCAAATCTTTATGGTAGATCGGCTTATCTTGCACCTCTCGAATAAACTGTCCCAACTCAGATAAGGGCACAAAAACACCGCGATTATTACTCACAGGGAGTTGCATTAACCGATTAATTTGAGAACGCACAGCTAAGGGCACTTGCAATACAATCTTGGTTGGCTCGATTAAGGCATTCTCCCTAATATCACCTAAAATATAACCACCCATTGCCATTTCAAGGGTACGGTTGACATCTTCAACCGAAATACCGTTCAACTGGGCTTTATTAGCATCAACCTTAAACCGTAATAATTCGTGATCATCTTCTAACATGTTATCGACATCGGTAACATTCTTAGCTTTCTCAAAAATTTTGGTCATATCCCGTGCAACTTGTCGTCTGATCTCGGCATCAGGCCCGTAAATTTCAGCAACCACGGTTTGTAATACAGGCGGACCTGGAGGCATTTCAACCACTTGTATTTTTGCTTTTGAATTAATTTTAGCCAGCAGTTTTTTTAATTTTATACGTGCTTCATCAGCAATTTCATGACTGGTTCGCTCCCGATCATTCATATTGGTTAATTCAATTTGAATATCTGCCTGCCAAGGGCTTTTACGTAAATAATAATGACGTACAAAACCATTAAAGTTAAACGGTGATGCGGTGCCTATATACGTTTGTAATGCCGTTACTTCAGGAAGGCTTAATAACTCATTCGCAAGTTGGTTAGTGATATTCGCTGTGATAGGAAATGCGGTTCCCTCAGGCATATTAATCACCACATTAAACTCAGGCTTGTTATCCAGAGGGAGCATTTTTACACGAACGTCTTGGGTATAGAACAAAGAGATGCTGATAAAGAAAACAATCACAATACCGAATAAAAAAGCATAACCTTTTTTGGTATCTCGGATCATTGGAATGATCATGCCACGGAATAATTTTTCCATGTAGGCGGCTTGCTTATGCTCTTTCTCCGCCGCGCTTTGTAATTCGCTAAGTTTAGGTTTTAATTTATAGGTTAACCACGGCGTAAAGGCGAAGGCTGCAAATAAGGAGATAATCATTGCCGCCGAACCCAGTTTCGGAATCGGTGACATATAAGGTCCCATCATTCCTGAAACAAACATCATCGGCAGTAATGCCGCAATAACCGTTGCGGTTGCCAAAATAGTCGGGTTGCCAACCTCTCGGACGGCATCAACAGCGACATCAATACTGGTACTGTTATCCAATAGCCATCGCCGATAGATATTTTCCACCACCACGATAGCATCATCCACCAAAATACCAATGGAAAAGATCAGCGCAAATAAACTCACACGGTCAATCGTCACCCCTAATAACCATGCAATAAAGACCGTTGAAGCAACAATGACAGGGATAATCACTAACACCACAATACCAGCACGCCAGCCCAGTGCAAACCAAATCAACAAGGTCACAATGAGTGTGACTTTAACCAACTTTGTTAATAAGGCATTAACTTTAGAGCGAGCCGATTCGCCATAGTTTCGCGTGATTTCAACATGGACATTATCAGGAATGGTACGCCCTTTTAGATACTCTAGTTTTTCTAAAATAGCATCAGCAACTTCAATGCCGTTACTGCCATTTTTCTTTGCAATTGCTAAGGTAACAGCGGCAGCACCAGAGGCTCTTTCTACCGTTTTACCTTCTTTTTTATTCGCTTCATTCGTATAGGCCGGACCTGTATAGAAACCTACCATACGGGTTGCTTCACTCGGCCCTTCCGTTACTTTGGCAACATCACGGATGTAAACAGGTCGCCCGCCAACAACGGCAACCATTAAGCGGTTCACATCCGCAGCAGAGGTTAAAAATGACCCTGTAATAACTTTAAAGGTTCTTTCATTCGGTTCAACATCACCCGCAGTACGTTGTGAATTCGCTAAGCGTACTGCATTCGCTACCTGCTCGATGGCAATTCCATAGGTTGCCAAACGCTCTGGCATAATTTCGACACGCACTTCTTCACTTCGACCATCAACAATAAAACTTTGACTGGTATCCCCTATCGCACGCATTTCCTGTAAGACATCCAAGCCAACCAAGCGCAGGGTGGAATCATCAATCTCATTCGACCATAAGGTAATGCCAACCACAGGTACATCATCGACACCCTTTGGTTTGACCAACGGTTGCGAAGCCCCTCGCGGTAATAAATCCATGTTAGATGAAATTTTGTCATACAATTTAACCAATGACGATTCCATACTTTCGCCAACAATAAATTGTACGGTCACCATCGCTTGTTCATGTATCGATGCAGAATAAACATGATCCACCCCTGTCATTTCAGACAAAATACCTTCTAAGGGACGTGCGATCAATGATTCAACTTCGGTTGCAGAAGCGCCTGGATAATGCACAAAAATATCGGCCATTGGCACTGATACTTGAGGGTCTTCTTGTCTTGGGGTAATCATTAACCCTAGAATACCAATGGCTAGAAAAGCAACCAGTAATAAGGGCGATAAAGGAGAGGTGATAAAGGCTTTTGCCGTCTTACCAGCAAGACCCAAATCTTTCTGTATTTGGGGTTTGTTTTGATTTGGAGTTTGTTCACTCATGGGATGATTCCGCGCCTAACTAGCTAGTGTTGATGTGGTTGAAAGGAGTTGATAAAGTCTCCTTTTTTCAATGTCCCTATTTAACGACTGTCTTAGGCGTAGCGCCTTGATTAGGCATCCACCCAGACGAAGCACCTGCTGGCGGGTTATCAACAATTTTTTCCCCTGCTTTGACACCCGTGATGACTTCAACACGTCCATTTTGCTGATCACTGCCGAGACGAACTAAGCGTAAACTGGTGGTGTTTCTTGTTTCATCCAACACCAGTAAACTCGGTAAACTACGTCCGCCAATTAAAGCAGAACGCGGGATAACGGTAATGGACTTAGTGCTACGGCTTCCATCAGGCAAGAATAACTCTGCATACATACCCGGCGAAGCCCTCAAGCCTGATTTCAAATCAAACTTAACCACCACGGTATGACGTGCAGCATCAGCAACAGGGTGGATTTGAGCGACCCGTGCCTGACTTTTTACATTACCGACTCGAACAGGAACAATCATGCCCTCACGTAAACCCCCCACCATAATTTCGGGGATGTCTGCTTTAATACGCAAATATTTAACAAAACCGAATTGAAGTAGTGGCTGTCCTGGTTGAACCGTATCGCCCTCTTCTACCATTTTCTTTAAAATCATGCCTTCAAAAGGCGCGATGGAGCTGGCATTTTTTAGATTGGCTTTAATTTCATTAAGCTGCGACCACGCTTGCATAACTTGGCTTTTAGCTTGAGTAACACCTGTTGCCGTGTTCATTAGGTCGGAGTAACGGTTGTAAGAGGTATCTGTAGTTCCCATTGCATCCGCAAACGGGCGAGTAAAATAAATATCCATCATAGACGGCATCCCCATCCCTGGCATACCCGTAATATCTTTACTGCGTGGAGAAACCATTTCACGCGTGTATTGTGATTGTGCATTTTTTAACGCGGCTTGGGCAGAGGACAGCTGAGCCTGTATCATACTGCGTTTCGCTTTGAGTGCTTCATCATTAATTTTAACCAGCAAGGCACCTGAAGGAACTTTTTTACCCACTTCTCCTGCAATTGACATAATGCGCCCAGGAAATTGAGCGGTTAAGGTAACGACCTTATAAGGAATAACGGTACTCCCTAAAACAGTCTGGGAATTAGAAACGGAGCTTTCAACCGTAACAAAACCACCCGCGAGTGATGCTGTAGAAACCATCAATCCCAAACTGGCATAAAACCCCAAAGAAAATAGTTTAACTTTTATTCTGCTTATCTTCATACTCTCGAAATTCCTGTTTCATAGATAGATATGTCAGATGACAAAGGAATAGCTGCAAATATATATTGGTACCACCCGATATTTGCAGGGTAGATGCACCACAAAAGAGAGGTTTCACAGGCATCCTAGCGTAAGGGCGACTATAGCTTTTTACACTATAGAAAGCCAGCCAATTTAAGAGTATAGATACAAGTTAAACTTACTTTAAGCCTTCTAACAAACTGATAAACTGTATAAATAAAAATTATTGGCGCGCCTTCGACTTACTTAGCCCTTCTAAGAAATTACTTATATATTCAGTAAGATAGATAGTACAAGGAACAACAGAATATTGGAATATACAACTATAGTTAAATAGTAAATAAATTTTCAATCTAAAGGTTAATAAATCGCAATTAATCGTTTAATTTTACCCCAATGTTTATGCGTGATATTAATTTCTACTGCCTTAGGTAAATCACTTTTGGTCTTATCACTCACAATCCAATCTGATTTCCATTGGTTATTTTTATCCAGATAACGAAAGCTTATTTTCTCAACTGAGTTCATTAACCCCATGACTAATGGTTTGCCGTCTAAATGATCTACATATGACCAAGACCAGCGTTGTAACTCTCCTTTTTCAAGCACATAACGCACCCGTTGTAATGAACTCCGTAATTTTTCAGCAGGGTTAGGATTACCACTGCGGGTAAATTCCACTACGCCCTCTAAACTCAAATCCGTTTGTAATGCGGGCAAAAGCTCACTGTAGCCCGAATGGCGCGTTCGATGGGATAATTGTCGCCAATCTTTCTCCAAAAACATCATACTGCGCTGTAGTTCTTTCAACTGTATTTCATAGTTCTGCGTCACACGATTACTGGTTAATACACTGTGTAACCCACCATAAGCCATTAATGACATCGTTGAAAAAATTACCATTGCAATTAATAATTCCAACAGGGTAAATCCCATCAGTGACTGTTTTTCAATCAGATGTAATGACCCCTTTTTTGACCCCATCTTGGTAGCAGTAAACAACATTTTTTTCATGGCTTTGCTAGAAACCCCACCACCGTTACTAAGGGGTTTGAACCCCTGTCTTTAGGTGACTTATAAACGGTTACTTCCAAACGTTTAATAGTATCCACTTCAGTTTGAACCACCTTTTGCACCCATTTCCATTTTCGCTCGGCCATACTAACTTCCCCTGTCGACTCCCCGACTTTTAACCAAGCACCTTTTAGCTGCACATTAGTCAGCTGGTTTAAACCTACCCACTGTGCAAACGTTCGTTGTGATAAGGTCGAAATATTACTTGATGCGCTGCCCATCACTTTAACCGCCCCACCCAGCGCCACGGCAATTACCATTAAGGCAACCAACACCTCAATCAAGGTAAATCCTTTTGATTTTAACTTGTTCATGCCTTATTTCTCCGCAGAAAATAGTTCCTGCTTTCCCTTACCTATCGCATTAAAACTAACTTTAATACGCCCTCCTTGAGGAAATGTAAATTCGTAAATGAAGGGGGTCATTTCGCCACTGGATAAAATAAAAATTTGCGGCTTGAGTTTGCCTTTTTTTCGCTTATCCAAAGGTTCAAATGACACCCCTAAATCATCTAAAATCAAAGCACCCTTTGTTCGCTCCGATAACTTACGTTTACGAAAAGGCCCTTCGTCAAAAGCAACCCACTCATCCTCCTCATCCAACTGCTGAAGAAAAGAATACGTTTTATCGGTTACGGTTAAACCCAATTGGCGTGACTGTAAAATTGCCTCATCCTGCGCTAAATTGACTAAAGCTAAAAAACGATCTGCTTGCTCTTTCAGCACATCATCACTACTTTTCGAGACCATTGGAATCACTGCTGACATTAAAAGCCCGACAATAACCACCACAATCATAACTTCTAA
>JAGLBW010000193.1 GCA_023146545.1 Cocleimonas sp. | reverse complement strand
GGACTAAGTGTCTGATCTGTATTAATCATAAGCACTGGCTTTATCATGTTCATCAAAATGATCAGATTTATGAGCATTAATAATGCTAAATAACATCATCACGATATGAATTAGAATAATCATCAATAAACTGGTGTCGGATGTTCCAAGTACAATGCTGTTAGCATCACTGATGTGGGTGTCGGAGCTAAAATTATGAAAGGCTCTTTCTTGTGTGACACTAAAGACTAATAATACTAAGAAAATATCTGAAATAATTAATAAAATTTTAGTCAAACTGGTTTCACATTTTGCAATAAGCACATAGGTGATCGCGATAAAGGCACTGGTGATGCCTAAGCTTGAAATAAAGAAGGTGTTAAACCAACCTTGTGTGTTCGAATCTGATAGTGTTCCTCCTAAAATATAGAATAATTGACTTAAATCCATATTAATATTGATTGCAATAATTAACATTAATGCTGTGATAAAACTAATAATATTTAGCTTTCTATTGTTTCTTTCCGTTTCCATAAGGTCACCTTGTTGATGCTGTTCTCTTTGATTTAATAACGATTAGTTGCATTGAAATTTTTTATAAGCAATTGTTTTAAGACAATTAATATCCTTTAAGTGTAGGCTAATCATAAGAAAAAAAATAATTAATATTCATATGTTAATATAAGTATTATTTATTAGAAATTATTCTAATAATCTATTCTCCCCCAAAAAACCCTGTATTTCTTTGATTTATCGATACACTATGAAAAATTAAGCCAATGGAATTCGCTTATCGATAAGCAATGATCAAATTTTATCCCATAAATCGCACCGACCTCGCTCGTAATATATCTTGTGGTAGACTTCTAACCTTTAATAACAAGATATACGGGAGAGAAGAATGGAAGGTCTGTTTACCTTAGAAAATTTTCTTACGCTAGGTATGCTGGTTGTCTTACAAGCTGTTTTAGGCTTTGATAACCTACTTTACATCGCGCTAGAGTCTCAACGTGTCGAAACCAGTAAACAAGCTAAACTTCGTCGTTGGGGGATTGGTTTAGCGGTGCTCTTGCGCATTGTGTTGCTCTTCGTCGTCGTCAAAGTGATTGCTTTATTTCAAGATGTGTTGTTCTCCATTGAGTTTAAGGAGATCATCGAAGGTCACTTCACGTTACACAGTTTGATTGTTCTGATTGGGGGTGTCTTTATCATTTATACCGCCATTAAAGAAATAAACCATATGATCATGTTAGAAGAAAATGAACAGACTGATCGTAAACCACGTTCTTTCACTGTTGCATTGATCTGGATCATTATTATGAACGCGGTGTTCTCTTTTGATTCTATTCTGAGTGCAATGGCACTCAGTAATAACTTTATTATCATGGCGACGGCGATTGTGATTGGAGGTTTGTTAATGATCTGGCTTTCTGATCATGTCACTGAGTTTTTAAAGAAAAATCGCATGTACGAGGTGGTCGGGTTATTTATTTTATTATTGGTTGGGATTATGTTGCTGTCTGAAGGCGGACATTTATCACACCTTTCTCTCTTTGGTACCGCGATTACACCGATGAGCAAATCAACTTTTTATATGGTCATTGTGGTGATGATTATTGTTGAGATTGTCCAATCACGTTATCAAAAACGTTTGATTGCGATCAAGCTAAAGAATGATCGAAAGTAATAATATGTTTATGATTGGTAACGGTGTGAAAAACTAAAGTTAAGAACATAATAAAAATAATTATTTCAATGGTGATATCATGATTCCTTTACGTGCTTTTTTAGTTTTTGCTCTGCTGTTTGCGGTTCCCATTGTTGCGTTTATTTTTTTTAATCAATTAAAGATACCGCCCTCTGAAACTGAATCGAAGCCCCGCGAAAATACCGTTACAACGTACCAACCGACTCTAAAAGAAGGGGTTGATTGGTCATTACCTGCTTATGCTCAAGCCAGTAGGGAAGCAGGGATGATTGATGAAGCGAGTGATAATGGCTCACCGTATGCGTTGTACTTAGTCCGTTGGGATAAAGCAAACCCACGGGCTAACCACTATAATTTTTCGGCATTAGATCATTTTTTAGAACAAAACCCAGAAACTAAACTCCTTATTCGTTTAGAAGTTAATTCTGCCTGTGAAGCCCCTCCTTGGGTGCTGAAAACGTTAAAGTCGAGTAAGAAAAAATCATTGATTTTTTGGGATGGCCGTTATCGAAAAATCCTAAAACCCTTTGTTAAAGCCTTTGCCCAACGCTTCGCGGCACACCCACAGATTATTGGGGTGCAATTGGGGATTGGTGATGGTAAATATAACGGTTCATGCCGATCATTTGAGCATAAAGACGGTTGGGGTGAGTTCTGGATGACAGAAAAAGAACGCATTGAAGCAGAGCGAAAATTCAAATTCACGCCGAAACGATTTAAAAAAGAAACCTTAGCCCTTATTGATGATTATGTTGAAGCGTTTGGTCAATATAAAGATAAACTTGCCTTTACCAACTTCGAGCCGTTTTATACTTCTGGAAAACATGCTAAGCGATACAATCGCCTCATGTCTACCCTTGCTGTTTATGCCTTGAAAAAAGGGGTGGGTAATCGTGATGGTGCGATTGAGGAATGGATGCGTTATACCCAACGGATTTATGGGATGCGTTTTTCACCCGCAAAAAACAACACCTGCCAATTAGAGATGAGTGAAAGCTTTGCGGCATTAATTAAAGGACGTTATTGGGGATCTGAAAATGAGTTTTACGGTAACGAAGCCTATGTTTTAGAGGCTAATGGCGCCTATACTAATCAACCGTATCGGTTTTTTGTCAGCTCGTTACGTGCGCTACAAATGCGTCGTAATTATTTCACGATTAATGCCACGGCGATGCAGTCGCTTGTCAAAGCAAACCCGAAATCAGCGTATAACACTGCTGATTTTCTAGAATATTTAACAAAAACCTTAGGCAAACAACCCGAAAATACGCCTGATGCCTTTATTCTGTTAGGCGAGCGTTATATTGATCAGGGACGAACCCGTGAGTTTAAAAATTTATCGTCCTGTACCAAGGATAATGCCATTGCGGTACGTTCTTTTGGTCGTTGGCTAACAGAGAGTAGTGACAGTCAAGCGGCATTGCGCGTTGAGATGCCGTTTAAAGAAAACCGTTGGGGACAAGATTTTTATCTCCCCGAAACCGTTGATTATGAATTTAGCGCACGCAGTGGAAAACAGTTTGAATTCAAATTAAACCCCCGTTTAACCCAAGCGCGTTGTGCAAAAACCTGTCAGGTTGAGGTTAAAATAACCTTTAAAGACCGTGTAAAAACACAATTACAACTGGGTATCGGTAATCAAAAAACAGCTATTCTTATGACTAACGGGGATCAAAAAATAAAAACCGCTAGTTTCTCTCTGAATTTAGACACTAAAAGAAACGCCGAAGCCGTTGATTTCTTTTTAACATCAGAGGATAAAATCCCCGTGATGTTAGTTCGTGTGAATTTTTTAGATCAACCCACAGACAGTGTAGGGCGATAACTTACGGCTTAGTGCAGTTTTGGTAAACTTGTCAACAAATCTACCCAGTGCTGGGTTGCGGTTGCCATCACATTCATAATAATTTGAGGGAATAATCCAAAAAACAGAACAATAGCCGAGAGGATAAAGACAATGGCTAATTCGCGGCGTTGTAGGTCGATAGCATCGGCAACAACCTCATGACGACATTCTCCTAGGAAGGCTTTACGGTAGATTACTAAGAAATAAGCAGCACTAAGAATAATACCAAACAAAGCGGCTAAGCCTATTCCTTTGTGTTGTTCTAGGGTGCTGATAATAATTAAAAACTCGGCAGGAAAGGTGCTGGTTCCAGGGATACCCATATTGGCAAGTCCAAGGAAAAAGAAGAAGGCTGCCAGCAAGGGCATACTTTTAGCGACACCACCGAGACTAATAATATCGGTTGAGCCGATTCGTTGATGTAAAAAACCGACTAATAAAAATAATCCAGAGGCAACAACCGTTAGGTTAAGTAATTGGAAAACCGCACCTTGTATACCTTGTAGGCTAAAGAGTGAGATACCTAAAACCACCATACCCACATGGCTCAAACTGGAAAAGGCTAACATGCGGCGAAGATTGGTTTGACTTAACGCGGCTATTGCGCCGTAAATAATGCCGATGATGCCTAAAGCGATTAGTAATGATTGAAAGGTAACTGAGGCATTGGGAGTCAGTGGTACTAAAAAACGCAATAGACCATAAGCACCGAGTTTCAATCCCACTAATGTGGCAAGCGTTCCAGGGTGTCCTTCTTGGGCTAATAAAGGTAACCAAGTGTGCAGAGGGAAAAGGGGTGTTTTTATACCAAAACCAAATAAGAGCAGTAAGAAGACAATGGTTTCCCACGGATGAGCTTGGGTTGCATCATGGGCATTTTTAACCAGCTCAGGATAGCTAAAGATATAGTTGTCGCCGCCCCCTTGTAAGGCTAATAAGACAAAGGCAAAGAGGATGGGTAATCCGCCTGCCATCATAAATAGCACGTATTTCATCCCCGCATAACGACGGTTTGCACCCACACCCCAAAGGCTAATTAAAAAGAATAATGGAATCAGTGTGCCTTCCCAAAAGAGCATAAAGAAAACGGTATCTAAGGCGGTAAAGACACCAATAATGGTGGCTTCTAATAATAATAATAAGGCAAAATAAAGCGGTCTCATCGTTTGGATGCTGTTCCAAGAGGCGAGGGTGACCGCTGTAAACAACAGGGCGGTTGCAGGTAAAAACAAGAGGGAAATCCCATCAACGCCTAAGAAATAATGAATATTCAGTGTCGATATCCAAACTGATTTTTCAACGTATTGAAAGCCTTCTAAATGAGGGTCAAAACTAAACGTGACGATGAGGGTTAAGAGTAAAATCAGCAGATTGGTAACCAATGCAATGCCACGGGTGAAGTGTGCTTTGAGGAGTAAGGTCAGCCCAGCTCCTAGCGGCAATAATAATAGAATAAGGCTTAACCAAGGGAAATTAGCAGGATGTTCCATCTTAATGTCCTTCCGTTGGGATATTGAGATAGAGCTGTGTGAGTCCATCCAATGTGTGGGTAAAGAGATCTAACCATAGGTAGGACAGTACACTGATGCCAATAATGACGAGAATGATCGTTGCCGCCATGATTTTTTCGGTGGGTCTGGTATGCGATTTATCCCACTTGTCGGTATTGCAACTGGGGGCGCTTAAAAAAGCATGTTGAAACGAACGCAGTAGAAAACCTGCGGCAACCACATTACCAAAGGCGGCAATAATAGTAACTAGCCCACCAAACTGATGGATCGTGGCTTCTAATACAAAGTGAACCGCATCAAACCCTGGTGTTAAGGGCATTCCAACAATAGCTAAACCTGCTGCTAAAAAGGCAATACCAATTAATGGCAGGTATTGAAATAAACCGCCTAAACGGTCCAGTTTAGCGGTTTTAGTACGGTGAAAAACCAGTCCGATCATAAACATTAACCCTGAAATGGCTAACCCAAAGTTAATCGCAAGCATAATACTGCCTTCAAACCCATTACGGCTCAAGGTAAATAAGCCAATGGTTAAAATACCTGTGTGACTGATCACAGCATAAGCCATCAGGCGGCGTAAATTGGTTTGGCGTATTGCTAATAAGGCGGCGTAAACAATCCCAACGACAGCAAAAGCAACTACGGTGTTTTGCCAATATTTAACCGTTTCAGGTAAAATAGGGAGTACAAAACGAAGCAGTCCAAAAACGCCGACTTTTAGCCCTAATAAAAGCACCGGCGCAACCGAAACATTGCCATGTTGCATGGTAATGGGTAACCATCCGTGCAAGGGAAACAGTGGAATACGAATGCCTAAGCCATAAAATAGGGCAAAGAAAATGACGCTGGCGGTGACGGTACCGATAGGTACATTATCAGCGAGTTGATAAAGATCAAAGGACCATACGCCCTCATGATGAAGGGAATAGTTCCAACCTAATAAAAACGTGCCGATTAATAATAATAAAATACTGGCACTCATAAATTGTAAGTAACGGGTAATCATCGGCTCGGCATCAATATACGTTGCCCAACGGTAGAGCAGATAGCCCATTGATAACATTTCAAGAATGGACATCATCACAAACCACAGTAAATCAACAGTAACAAATTGACTCATTAATGTGGCTTGGATAAAGGCCATTACCGCAAGCACGCGGGTTCCTTGTAATTCTCTAAAAATAATAAAAAAGACCGCTAAAAAGCTGAGTAAAGCGGTTAATAAAACAAATAAAATACTGATGCCGTCCACAGCAACATGGTAAGGCAAGCCCAGTAAGCTGGCGTGTTGCCCAAACTGCATCGTAGGTTGTGTTACATCAAAATTTCGATATAAAATAACCGCTAACACCATTTCTGAGGTGGCGGCAATAATGGCAAT
Source organism: Cocleimonas sp. (assembly GCA_023146545.1). GTDB lineage: Bacteria > Pseudomonadota > Gammaproteobacteria > Thiotrichales > Thiotrichaceae > JAGLBW01. The sequence continues at coordinate 1,674 of JAGLBW010000193.1, read as the reverse complement.
AATTACCGCAGGGGTGTTTTTCAACTTCCATAAAATAATGGCGGCAACAAGGGGAAGCAGTTGCAACAGTTCTAATAAGGGCCATGTGGCAGGGGTTTCATTAAAAGTCATGTTATAAGTCCTATAGAATAACCACAAAGGTTGCGATCATAATGACCAATAAATAACGCGGTTGTGTTAATAGCTTGTCGATATTTTCCATGTGCCTTCCAAGGTAGTTGATCAGCTTCATTAAACCTTCACCACTGCCTTTTAAAACCAGTCTTTCTTCGAAAAAATACATTCCTGAGGCTATTTTTTGTATAAATTTACCAAATAACCCTGTGCCTGTTCCAATTTCATTGGTTAATTGGAGTTTACCTTGTTGCTGTGCTTCCCAATGTGAAAGCGTGGATAACATATTGCGGTGTGATTGTATTCCCGTGAGGGTATCAATCACTTGTTCGTCAAAAACTTGAGCCTCATGTGCTAAAGCTTTAATCGGTTTAGTTAATAACCAATCAGAAAGACCATCAAGCCAGAAGCGTTGTAATGCGGCAGTATACAATCTTGTGTTGCGACTCAACCACAGTGGCACAGTCCGTGCAGGGCGGTTAACTTGTTGCATAAACGAGGGGGCGTGTAAGAATTGGTAAGCCCGCCAAACGGCATGTAAGACGAGATGAATCAGGGTGAAAACAAACCATTCATTGCCAATCCAAATCAACATAAAGCCCACTTGAGTCAGGGTGGAAAACATAAAGGATGATTTCACATCGGTTTGTACTAAACCTACAAGGTAAGCGTAAATAACCGTGAGACTACCCACCAGAAGGATCAAGGTGAGCAGTGTGGGGGATTGTTGTAGTAAGGGAGCTAATCGCAATAATAAATAAACCCCTGCATGTACCATTAATGAACCGTAAAATACGGCGCTTGAAGGGGTAGGCCCTTCTAATGCACGGGTAATCCATGCTGAAAAGGGAAATTGAGCCGATTTAATAAAGGCAGCAATCATAAAGCTAAACAACAACACACCAAGCTGAAAGTCAGAGACATTATACTGCTGAATATTTTGGCTCATCTCATTCCACTCAATCGATTGAAGCCAGAAAAAAGAAAAGGCAATACCTAAAATAAAGCCAGCATCACCGATTCGATTAGTAATAAAGGCACGGGTTGCATTGCGGGTTGCGACATCACGATGCCATGAGTAAGCAATTAATAAGAAGGAACTTACCCCTGCTAATTCCCAAGCAATAAAGGTTAATGCCGCATTACTGGATAAGACAATTAATAACATCGCACTATTAAAAACAGAGAGCATCATAAAAAAACGCTGAAACCCTGCTTCACGGTGTAAATAATTGATGGAAAATTTAGTGATCATCAAACTAATAAAGCCCACTAAGGTTGCCATCGTTAAACTAAGGTAATCGAATAAAAAACCAATGTGGAGCTGATAATCCCCTGTGGATAGCCATGTGCCTAAGATGATTTTTTGTGGGAGCTGATCCAGTAGAAAGGCAATATCCAAAAGAACAATTAAAAAGAGAGCTAAACCGATAGCGTATAAGCTGACCGTTGCCGTTTCTTTTTCACCTTTTTCATTACGGTTCCAATCAAAGATAAAACCTATCGCTATCCAGAGTGCCGCGATTAAAGGGAGCAATGGGATCAGTGCAATCGTTAAAT
>JAGLBW010000192.1 GCA_023146545.1 Cocleimonas sp. | reverse complement strand
TCGATAAGGCATTGGTCAATCCTTTATTGATTGATTAATGAAGTCCTGCTCTGTTGTTTGAGTCAACTCAGCGGGGCGAATGATTCTAAACCACCTGATTTATAAGCGAAGGTTTAGAAGAGCTGACAGCATAAAACGTAAAATAGCACTTGTCAATTATATAAAGTAAGCAAACGGATAAAATCTATGAGAAGTGTCAATAATTAGGATGCTTATACACTTTAGCAGCTGATATTTGCACAATGGATAGTATTATGAGGTCTCCTGATTAGAAAAATAAAGTAAAACTTTTTATTCTGAATTAGATTCTTTACCAGATATTCGATGCAGATATAGTGATTATATTTTGGCATCACACAATCTGCTCCAATGTCCATAGTGAAGATGGAGTAGTATCGCGACCTATTGATGCAGTCACTTGGTTTGATGGTCTCGAGGATAACTAAAAGTAAATATACAAAAAAGCTAGCAAAGAATAATTAGGACACCCATAAATTTTAGAGGCTAATATTTGCACAATGAATATAATTCATGGGTATCCTGAATTATTCCTCAACCAACCTAGCATTATCTGGGGAATCCCCTGTTTATCAAGCAGCCAAACGTGAAATTTAATATCCTATAAATCACATCTCTGGACGTATTTAACAACACGTCGAACACTTTTATTAAGGTATTGACTTTAAATTAATTTTTATTTGTAGTCCGAAAGCTGAATTTATTAAATATAAATGATTTATAGATTAGTATCGCTTCATTTTTAAAAAGTGTCCGAAGTATTAGTTTAAGCAAGGGATAATATGATTCAGAGTGACTTATCACTTGTTGTTTTCGATGAAGAACACGCATTTTTCCAATAGCCGTTTACTTTTTTATCAGAGCAAGCGGTACAGGCAGTCGAATATGTTTTATTTTCTGATGAAGGACAAGGTGTGGTTACACATCGAACACCTGTGTCAACTTGGGCGCAAACAGGTCTGAACTCGCGAGTACACCTTTGGGGACGTGGGTCTTTGCAGCTAGTAAAAATACCTGTTGGAGAAGCTGAGGTAGCCGGTTGTCCTGAACGATTACAAGCTATTAAGTTGAGGGTGATAAGGGTAAACAAGGATAGTAGTATTTTCATAGCTCTTCTTTCATATAACTAAAAAATGTATATTATTAACAGTATTACAGCTATCGGACAAACGTAAAAGCCACTGAATTTAACAGGAAAACCCAGTGACTCCAATATCACGTATTATCAACGATCTCTCCTTTCTTAAGGAAGGATAACAACCAAAGTACCAACGGGTACCTTTCTATAAAGCTCAATAATGGCTTGGTTTTTCATGCGAATACAGCCGTGTGATGCAGGTACGCCTAAACGACCTTCTTCATCGGTTCCGTGTATATAAATATAACGATGATGAGAGTCTACCTTACCCCCTTTATTAAACCCTTTTTCGAGTCCTGATAACCAAAGGATACGGGTCGTTACATTATCAGCGGAACTACGTTTTCCTTTTTCAGTAAGAATTCTAGCAATTCTTCCTGTATTGACTCGCGCTTTAAAAATAGTACCTAGTTCTGCACCTGAACCGTATTTTTGTGTAATAACATGAATACCGATTGGGGTTTTATTACTCCCTATTTTACTTCCTAAGCCAAATTCAGAGGTAGAAATAATATGCCGTTCGACTGGAATACCTTTATGGAGTAAATACAAGCGTTGTTCATTGGCAATAATCATGATCGTGTATTCTGTTGAATATTTGGAGAAATCACGAGATAAGTGACGAATAACGGGCGCAAAAAAATCTTTAGAAGGTAAGGGGATGATGCTATCAGTAACAGCAGATAAACTCTGGGACAAACTAAGGGTTACTAGAAAGGTCAATAGGAGACATTTCATTGCCGTTATTATTTTTGCTGGCATCGCTTCTGCGTTCTCTTAGATCATTAAAATATTGTTTGGTCTCACCTGTAATGTATTCACCTGTGAAGACAGAACAGTCAAAAACAGATAACTTAGGGTTCCCTTCCGTTACCGAATCAATTAAGTCGTCTAACTCTTGGTAAATTAAACGATCAACCCCAATCGCAGTGGCGACTTGTTCTTCTGTTCTTCCGTGTGCAATCAATTCGGAAGCAGCAGGCATATCAATACCATAAATATTCGGGTATCTTATCGCGGGTGAAGCGGAGGCAAAATAAACATTTTTAGCACCTGAATCCCGTACCATTTGAACAATTTCGCCTGAAGTAGTTCCACGAACAATGGAATCATCGACCAACATAACATTTTTGCCTTTAAATTCCATTTCGATCGGGTTAAGTTTTTGACGAACTGATTTTTTACGTTGAGCTTGTCCTGGCATAATAAAAGTTCGGGCAATGTAGCGGTTTTTGATAAACCCTTCTCGATAAACAATACCTAAGGTCATTGCCATTTCCAATGCGGAGGTACGGCTGGTGTCAGGGATTGGGATCACCACGTCAATATCGTGATCTGACCATTCACGTTGTATTTTCTCGGCAAGTTTATGCCCCATTCGCATACGGGCTTTGTGTACAAAAACATCATCGATAATGGAGTCAGGACGTGCAAAATATACGTATTCAAAGATACAGGACGTATAGTTAAATTTTTCTGCACATTGCCGAGTATAAACATCACCATCAAGGGTAATATAAATGGCTTCACCAGGTTTAATATCCCGCACAATTTCGTAGCCTTGGGTAATTAAAGCAACGCTTTCTGAGGCAATAATATAGCTTGTACCTGTCGCTGTCTCACGTTTTCCATACACTAAAGGACGAATACCATTCGGATCTCGAAACCCAACTAAGCCATCACGGGTAATCATCGCAGTGACTGCATAAGCACCAATACAGCGTTTATGTACGCCACTAACAGCTTTAAACACATCATCAGGAGAAACCCGAAAAACATCTTGTTTTTGTAGCTCTTGAGCAAAAATATTCAGCAGGATTTCAGAGTCAGAATCGGTATTAATATGACGGCGGTCTTGGCGAAACATTTCTTTTTTTAACGCATTATCATTGGTTAAATTCCCATTATGTGCCATTGTAATCCCGTAAGGGGAATTGACATAAAAGGGTTGGGCTTCTGATGCAGAGGAAGATCCTGCGGTTGGATAACGCACATGACCAATTCCCATATTACCTTGTAACATGCGCATGTCTTTCGATTGAAAAACACTACTAACTAAACCATTATTACGTTGACTATACAGCCGTTTACCATCACTAGTAACAATTCCTGCCGCATCTTGTCCTCGATGTTGAAGTACAGATAAACCATCAAATATTGCTTGGTTTACGGGGTCTTGACTAACAATACCTATAATTCCACACATTTATAAATTGCTCGCTATTGCATTGTGCTAAAGTTCTGTATTTATCTTTTACTAAAACGGTTAATTAGGTCACACTAATTTTGATCATTGATTATTAAAAGATAAACCTGATAGAGAAAATTTATTGTACCGATTTAAGGAAGTTGCTAACTATCATTCCATCGTTATTATGGGGTGTAATATGATGACAATATCCTTAATCGGTTCTCACAATATAGATTACTGATAAAAATAACAATTTTTTTGAGATAAGGAAGGGGTCTCTTTTTATTTTCTATCTTGCCAAAGACCCTTCTCATTTTATAACGGGGTTGATTCAATGATTGAGCGTGTTGGTATTTCCGTTTCAGCAGGAAGCTTGAAATATTCTTCGATTTCAGGTGGGACAAAGGACTTAACCCACTCAGAGGAGGCTTCTAATTGTGGAATCAAGACTGATGTTCTCCAGAGTTTTTGATCAGGGAAAGGTGTTATAGTTGCCAGCATGGTTAATAACGATAAAATCAAAATCCCCAGAACAACTCCGAGTCCTGTACCAAAAAGACGATCCACAGCACCAATACCAATGGCATTAATTGCTTTCCCAAACAAAAAGTTTAATAAAGCACCTACCAGTAATACCCCCAGAAAAATCAATAACCCTGCAATCACCATTTGTATCAATTCATTAGATAACTGAAATGGGAATGCTTTGGATAGTATTGGTGCGTAAGCGTAAGTTAGTGATATTGCGGCAATCCATGTAACTAAGAAAATAGTCATCCAAACAAAACCTTGCACCATACCGACTAATGCGGTGAGCAGAACGACGACAACAATACCGAGATCGATGTAATTAAAGTCCATTTGGAATAATCCTAGTTTGATTCGGTGTTGTTTAGCGCGTCTTAATACTGCTTAACATACCATTTGAGTTGAAAGCATTTTTTTAAGGCGTTTTCTTTAGCACATGGTTAAACTAAACATTAGCTAAATGATTAATTTTAGAAAACAAAATAACCTGTTTCATCCATGATAGGGTAACTTCACCAGTGGGTCTAATTGAGAAAATCATCAATACAGAAAAGTGTGTATTGTAGTGATTAAGCGGCTTTCTAGCAATTTAATTGGGGTAAACTAGCTTATCTCAAAGGAATAAACAATACTTGAAAAGATCATGATATAAAACCTACCGACAAACTGAATGCAGAGAAAACTATTTGAGAATAGATCGATCTACTATAAATCACTCTGATTAGGGCTACAGCTATATTTATCGGATAACCTCCTAGAAAAATGATTCTTAGATGCTTTTCACATTCACACTCTTTTAACACTGAGAAAAGAAAAAATATCCCACATCCTTTAAAAGGAGGGGATATTTTATTCTAACATTACTAATTAAATTACCAATAATCACTTATCAATCACGAAAAAAATAGCAATAAATATCAGCATATTGTGCTTATTTTTTCACAATAAAGCTAGCTTGGACATCTACATTTTTTTGATAACGCTGTTTCATTTGTTCTTGTGCTTTTTCTGCACTATTACGACTACGGAAGTTACCAATTTTGACACGGTAAAGTACTTTGCCTTCTTTCGTTAGCTTGCTGATAAAAGCATCATAACCTTCTTGTTTCATCACCTTCTTTAACTTAGTTGCGCGAGAAGCACTTGAAGTTGCGAGTAGTTGGATCGAATAATGACGACCTGCATCAACCGGGACAGGTACTGGAGTTACCTTCGCCTTTTCTCTAGCCTTGACCTTATCTGCTTTCCTTTTAGCTTCGAGCTGTTCTATTTTGCGCTTTTTATTACGTTCTGCTCGTTCTTTGCGTCTTTCTCTGGCTTTTCTTTCTCTTGTACTAGCTTCAACGGTAGATCCAGAACTATAGTTTCTAATGCCATGTGTTGCATTATAGTTTGCTTTTCTTTCTCTCTCGTTCTCTAAGCGAGGTCGATAGGTTTTTTGACTACTTCGACCTGAATCAGCACTCGCCACAACCGACCCACTTGAACGAGTAGAGTCTGATGAACGGCTAATTTCCCCTGTCCCTGAAGAAGCACGGTTTGCTATAATACCACCAGCAACCACGGCGGCTCCGACAGCTCCAACTGTAGCGGCTGCCGCTACGGTGTTCGTACGGTCATGTTCAACATTATCATTGAAAACTTCGGTAGCAGGCTTTGCTTCTGGTGTTTCACTGCGACCAATGTTGTCAACAATTTGACGCATTTCACCTTTAGGTGGACGAATCGTAAAATCAAGCTCTTCACCATCATTCTTATAGGTGTTAACGGCGACCTCTTTGGTTTTAACATTGAGACCCGTACCATCAGCGGAGGCAACAATTGTCTCTCCTGATGCTTTGGTTTCTTCACCTGTTTTACTTTCTCCACCCTCATTTCCTTTTAAAGCAGGAATCGATAAACTACGTTGCGCGCCCGAGACACCTGGCAAGCTCATATTGACAACATCTTGTCGCTGTTGTGCTTTATCTTTTAATAAATAGGCGATTAATAAAAAGGCCATAATGGCAAGAACCGCCGCTCCGATTCCGCGTTTAACCATCGTTCTGTTCATTCCTAAATCCTTTTAATAAACATTAAATAATGTAGACATTGTTTGTTAATTGAATAACTTGATTGGGGTTAATCTAAGCTATTTTATATGTTAGTAATGGGCTTATTGGAAAACACAAAATATACTCATAAACCAACAATCTATAACTAAGCTTAAGAATTAATCACTATTACCTATAACGATTCCAGTATTGAAGATACTACCAGAAAAGATCCAAAGGCGACTACCCTATCTTCACATTTTAAAGTATTTTTAAGTGCTTGCAGGGCACTTTTAAAGTCAATATGAACCTGTATTGGTGCCTTAATTTGTTGCTGTTTTAATGATAATTTAATAACATCGACACACTGAGCCCGTTTACTATCCATCGGAATAATATGCCATTCATCAATTAAAATCTCAAAGGGAGAAATAATACCTACAAGGTCTTTATCTTCTAAAAGTGAAAAAAGTGCAACGGTCTTTGCTGAGGAGGGGTGTGTTTTCAAATAAGATGCTAATTGTTCAGCAGCATGAGGATTATGAGCAACATCAACTAAGATTTCTGGACATTGAGCAACGCGTTGAAGTCGTCCTAATAGAGGTATAGCTTGCAGAGCTGTATTGATTGAAGCAGTCGATACGAATAATCGAGGCTGTAATTGCTGAACAACCATAATAATATTCGCGGCATTATCGAATTGAAAATCACCACGTAAAGCAGGGTTATTTAGGGTTAAAACTGTTTGATGCTTTAAATCGAACCATTGCCAATGCTCTTTTTCTATGCTTTTTCTAGATAAACTAAACGCTTTTCCTCGTTGAAATAAGATTGCTCCTTTTCTTTTAGCTTCAGATGCAATGGTTGACGGTGGCTGTTTATCACCACAAACCACCGGGTGATTTGCTCGCATAATCCCTGCTTTTTCAACAGCTATATCATTGCGGTTGTTGCCTAACCAACTTTCATGATCAATTGCAATTGTGGTAATCAAAGCAATATCAGCATCCCATAGATTGACAGCATCTAAACGTCCACCTAAGCCGACCTCAAGTAGAGCAACATCAACAGATGTCTCAAAAAACAAGACCATTGCAGCTAATGTAGCAAATTCAAAATAGCTTAGGCTAATCGCGCCTCGTGCTAGATTAATTTTCTCAAAAGCATCACACAGTGCATCATCAGATACTTCTTCTCCATCAATCACAATTCGTTCGTTGTAACGCAAAAGGTGTGGCGAGGTATATACACCTGTCGTGTAACCCGCGTGCTGATAAATAGATTGTAGCATTGCTACGCTAGAGCCTTTTCCATTGGTTCCTGCAACACTGATTAGGGGAAAGCTTGGGGCTAGCAGCTCAAGTTGGCTTGCGACGTGGCGTACCCGTTCAAGTCCTAAATCAATAGATAATGGGTGTAACGTTTCTTGCCATTGTAGCCATTCAGTTAAAGTACGTGCCATTGGACTCTTTAGTGTTATTAAGATTTAGTTTTTTGATCTTTTGTTGTTTTATTTGAGGTATCCGCTTGTTCCAAAAGTGGCACATCGCTACTGGGTTGTTGTTCTAAGCGTGGAATGTCTGTCGTTGCTTCTAGATTAGCTTGTCGTTCTGTTTCAATTCCTTCAGGGCGAGGTTTATGCGTTAAAATACATAAAACATCAGCAACCTCTGCACGCAGCTCATTACGACTGACAATACGATCAATGGCTCCTTTTTCTAGCAAAAACTCACTGCGCTGGAAACCTTCGGGCAAGGTTTCACGAACCGTTTGTTCTATCACTCTCGGACCTGCAAAACCAATCAGTGCACGAGGCTCTGCAATTTGCACATCACCCAACATCGCAAAACTAGCAGAAACACCACCCATTGTAGGATCTGTTAAAATGGAAATAAAGGGTAAACCTGCTGCAGATAATTTGGTTAAGGCAGCACTGGTTTTTGCCATTTGCATTAAGGAGAATAAAGCTTCTTGCATTCTGGCACCGCCACTGGCAGAGAAGACAACGAAAGGAACCTTATCACGTAAACAACGGTTAACCCCTTGCACAAAACGTTCTCCAACCACTGACCCCATAGAGCCACCCATAAAATTAAAATCAAAGGCCGCGACAACTAAAGGTAAACCATGTACTTCACCTCGGATAACAACTAAAGCATCCGTTTCTTTGGTTCTTTTTTGTGCTTCGCTTAAACGGTCTTTATATTTTTTAGTGTCTTTAAACGTTAGAATATCGCGTGGTTTCACATCGGTTGCGATTTCTTCTTGAGGTTCTTCGTCTAAAAAGAATTTAATTCGCTGGCGTGCATTAATCCTCATGTGAAAATCACATTTTGGACACACCTCCTTGTTACGTTCCAAATCAGCACGATATAACACCGCACTACAAGCAGAGCAGGTATGCCATAATCCTTCAGGAACCGTCCGTTTTTTCTCTGTGGTGCTATTTGTACGAATTCGTGATGGAATTAAGTTTTCAAACCAGCTCATATTGCTTACCTTTTTAAATATTATTATCTAAACCCTGCCAGTGATTTCGGATTGAAGCGTGCAAGCTATAAGCACATAAAAGACAGGTAGGGTTTAGCTGTGATCCATTGCGATGCGCATTTCACCCAGTAATTGCGCAATTTTGTTCATAATTGTATCAGCATCATCTGCATTATTTTCAATAATTTTTACAATAGCACTCCCCACAATCACAGCATCAGCTACACGAGAAACGGCTTGTGCAGATGCAGCATTTTTGATCCCAAACCCAACACCAATCGGCAAACTTGATTCAGCTCGAATACGATCAACATGTGTTGCCACATCATCAACATCTAAAACATTAGAACCTGTTACTCCTTTCAGAGAAACGTAATATAAAAAACCCTGCCCTGCTTTAGTAATTTTTTTAATACGTTCTATTTGTGTCGTTGGTGATAGTAAGAAAATAGGGTCAATTGCACAGAGTTTCAATGCTGAGACTAAATCTTCACTTTCTTCAGGGGGCATATCTACGGTTAGCAAACCATCAACACCTGCCTGTGATGCCTGTTGTGCGAATGCTTGATAGCCCATTGCTTCAACAGGATTTAAATAGCCCATAAAGACAATTGGCGTTTTTTGATCAGTTTTACGAAATTGCCGTGTCATCTCAATGACATCGCGTAAACTAGTGTGATGAACTAAAGCACGTTCACATGCTAGCTGAATTGTTGGACCATCGGCCATTGGATCAGAAAAGGGGATACCCAATTCGATAATATCAGCACCTGCTTCAACCATTCGGTGCATTAAGGGTACCGTTATTGCAGGGTTGGAGTCCCCAGCAGTGATGTAAGGAATTAAGGCAGTTTTATTAGCTGTTTTAAGATGTTCAAAACAAGTAGAAAGTCGACTCATAAGGTAATTCCTTCTAAGGCTGCGATCGTATTAATATCTTTATCACCCCGTCCTGATAAATTAACAATAATACGTTGATCTGTTGATAAAGTCGGTGCAAGCTTTATTGCATATGCCAAGGCATGGCTACTTTCTAAAGCAGGAATAATACCTTCAATACGCGTTAACGCATGAAATGCTTGCATTGCTTCATCATCCGTTACCGCAACATAATTAACCCGCCCAATATCTTTCAACCATGAGTGTTCAGGACCAACACCAGGATAATCTAATCCTGCTGAGATTGAATGAGGTTCAATGACTTGACCATCTTTGTCTGCCATTAAATACATGCGGTTACCGTGGAGCACCCCTGCTTTTGCAGTACATAAAGGGGCAGCGTGCTCACCTGTTTCTAAACCATGTCCTGCGGCTTCCACACCATACATAGTGACCGTTGTATCCTTTAAAAACTCATGAAATAAACCAATCGCATTGGAGCCACCACCGACACAAGCAATTAAAGCATCAGGTAAACTGTTCGTTTGCTGTTGTATTTGCTCGCGTGCTTCTCGACCAATAATGGCTTGAAAATCACGTACCATAGCAGGGTAAGGATGAGGACCTGCGACTGTACCGATACAATAAAAGGTATTATCAACGTGTGTCACCCAGTCTCGCATGGCTTCATTCAATGCATCTTTTAAGGTCTTAGAGCCTGAAGTTACTGGACGTACTTCCGCTCCTAATAATTTCATCCGATACACATTGGGTGCTTGGCGGGCGATATCAACCGCTCCCATATAGACGATACATTCCATTCCTAAACGTGCTGCAATCGTTGCCGTAGCAACCCCGTGCTGTCCTGCACCTGTTTCGGCAATAATACGGCTTTTCCCCATATGCTTGGCTAACAGAGCTTGACCGATGGTGTTATTTACTTTGTGCGCACCCGTGTGGTTTAAGTCTTCACGTTTTAAGTAGATTTGTGCACCACCTAATTCTTTTGACCAACGTTGAGCATGATACAACGGGCTAGGACGACCCACATAATGGGTTAAATCACCATCATACTCTGCTTGAAAGTCAGGATTATCTTTCAGACTCTTATAGGCATCCCGTAGTGTCTCAATCGCTTCCATTAACGTTTCAGCTGCAAAACAGCCACCATAAGGGCCAAAATGTCCCTTTTCATCAGGCATGCTGTTCCAATCAAATGAACTAAAATCTATCTCATTATTCGTGCTCAACGCGTTTTACCTCTTGCATTAATGCGGTTATTTTCGCTTTACTTTTAATTCCTGCTTCAGTTTCAACACCACTGCTCAAATCCATTGCATAAACCGTCGTGGATTGAATCGCACGTGCAATATTATCAGGGTTTAACCCACCCGCCAGTATGATCGGTTTTGGATAATCAACAGGAAGAGTCTTCCAATCAAAAGTTTTACCTGTCCCGCCTGCTGCTCCTGTTTCATGACTATCGACAAGAAAGGCTTTACAGCTTGAATATTGATTCGCATAGGCATCAAAATCATCCAAGCCTAACATCCCTACTGCTTTGATATAAGGACGGGAAAAATTAACGCAATACTCAGGAGATTCGTTACCATGAAATTGTAAAATATCCAAAGGTACTTGTGCCAAAACCTGATTGACCTCTCTCTCACTGGCATCTAAAAACAAACCAACAACAGAAATAAAAGGAGGTAAAGCAACGCAAATATCAACAGCTTGTTCTATTGAAAGATAACGGGAACTTTTGGGATAAAAAACCAAACCAATGGCATCAGCTCCTGAGTTGCTAACAGTGAGTGCATCAGCGACTGATGTAATCCCACAAATTTTTATTTTAACAGCCATAAATTGACTCTTTGATCTTAAAAAATATAGCACGTCATAATAACGAATTCTGTTTTTTATAGAAAGCAAAGATCAATCCAAAAGCTATGATCTATTAAACATTAAAAGGAGGATAAGTAAGTGAGAAAGAAAATAACTGGAAATTCTGTAAGCAATAAATATCATATATTTACTAGATATAAAAAAAGCCCCTGCAACAGAATGTTACAGGGGCTTTTTAGAATAATCACTTGGTGATGACCTACTTTCACATGGGGAATCCCCACACTATCATCGGCGATGACACTTTTCACTTCTGAGTTCGAGATGG
>JAGLBW010000191.1 GCA_023146545.1 Cocleimonas sp. | reverse complement strand
AAATCAAGCATTAGATAGGCCTCTTTTTTTTATCAGCGCGGGCGGTAAATGGTGGGTATGACCTTGATACCAGTCGGCAGACCTATCAACCATCGGTGGCGTGATTTCAGGGTTTTTCCAGCGTTGCCAGCCTTGTTCTGGATCAAAGGTATGAATCGCTTCAGATTGAGGGTCTTTAGCCGACAATAATAACCAACCATTGCCCACTAATTGTTGAATCGACGGTTGACGTTGGTAAATTTGAGTAAGAATTTCGGTATCAGCTTCCACCATCAGTTGTAACCGCATTGGTTCATGAATTTCGATCATTTGTTGGGGTAAACCTGTACGTAGATCACCAGAACCGCCTTCCATTACGCCAAACAAGCCTGATAAATTATGTACAATTTTAGAGCTACTGCCGTATTTGTCATTATTCACGGCAGAGAAATAATATTCTAAATTAATGCCTGCACCCACAGGACCTGCGGTAAGTAAAATACGTTCTAAAAAAGTCCCTTCAGGATCAATATTGGCATCATAAGAAATCAGGAAACTACGACGGTCTAAAAAAGTACCTTGAGATAAATAGCGTCGTCCAATAAATCCACAGCCGATGGTGGCATGACCTAATTCGGGTCGTGCTTGAGAAAAGTCAGCGCCCCGTCCGATCATGTGTTTTAGTGCGCTGGATAAAGACGGTTGGCGTGGTGCAGAGGCAAGTTTACGACACCGCTCATGAGCAGAATGCTGTGTGGCTTGACCTAATTCTTTTTGTAGTTTTTCTAATTGAGGGCGTAAAGGTTGCGGCACAAGGTCGGTATCAAACCATTCAATATGCTCATTACAGGTATCGTGCTCTGCCCCTAAAAACCAGCAATCTTCAGGAATTTCAATACCGCGTTGTGATAAACTTTTGCGAACCTCAGGATGGTTTGCCATCGCAGCAAAAGCACGTCCATTCGGGCCACTGTATTTACCACCACATGCTCCACAACCATAAGCGGCGGCATGGGGGTTATTCTCGTTACGAGAATAATGCCCTGCTAAAACCACAAAATGTGCAAAGCCTGACAATAAACCATTATTTTGTAAGAAGCTTTCTACAATATTGGTTTGCTCACCAAGGGTGAAGCCTTGTTGTTTATTGTGAATGCTACGCGCTTCAAGCACATCCTCAGCGGTACTGGTAATGCGAGTGGTCACTTCGGTATCAAAGTTCTTTTGTAATGTTTTCTCAAACTTTTTCCAAGCAACAGGGGCGAATATTTTACCTGTTAAACGTAACGCTGCCAAAGGGGCTGAAGCGGCAATCACTAAGCCACTAAAGAGACTACGGTGACTTTCTTGATGAATTAAATCACTGAGTGCAGTACGTTGTTGGTAACGTTTTTGATGGGTCTCAAGTTGTTGCTCTTGTCCTGCGGCAATGACCTCTTTAATATCATGCTCAGGCTTAACCACCACGGGACAAAGGTTAGCAAAGTGCTGGTCATTTAAGCCTTTCCAGTCCATTACCACCCCAAAAAAAGCCGCGGCTCCAAGGGTTTCAATGTTTGGGTTTAAGTGTTCTAAATGACGACGTAAGCTTTCTTCTCGATCATCCATACAAAAGATAATTTGAGCTTCAGGTCGTTGTTGACGATCTTTCCATGTCCCGCGCCCTTGGTTTTCGGTGATAACATTAAATATTTGTTCGCGGTAATGATGTTCATAAGCTTGGAGCAATAAAAACCCAGAGGTTTCATGGTCTAAGCGTTCAATACAGGTGAATATTTCGGTTAGGTTATCGGTACTTAACTGTTTTATATCCGTACCCGACAAACCAAAATGTTGTGCGATTAGAAACAGCTTCCAGCCTTCGTGATGTGATAAATAGTTTTGCTCTGTATCGGCTGTTGGCGCTTGTTGCCATGTCCAGATAAGGTCAGATAAATAATGCCACTCATCTTCAGCATTATGTCCGCTAGAATGCCGTTCAATCAATGGTTGGGATAAACAAATAATATATTCAGGCAAATGTTGATTGTTAACCATATAGCGAACAAAAAATTCTGCTGATTGATCATGAAAATAGCCCCGCAATACGGCTAAATTAGCATCAATCAACCAATGCTCGCGACATAAACAACGCAGATAAATATGTTCTGTCACCAAGCGTACGGCAAGGTAATCCATCATATTCATGTCCGTCGGATAGCCTTCATAATTCGGGTTACTGTGTCGCCAGTAAAACATCCCCGACCAACCGGGTAAATCAAGAGCCAACTGTTCAAGATAGCCTGCCCAATTTTCAGGTGCGATTCCCATGCGTTCAAATTCTGTAATAATGGTTTTAATCGGATCATTGGGCAATGAGCTAATGTGGTCTTTCCAGTCCGTTAAATTATTAAATAAACAGTTTTGATCCACTAATGCACTTTTTTTCCATGACTGATAAAAGCCACCCTCCTGACCCGCAGCGTTCCATGCGGCGAAGCCATGATCCATCCAGCTTGCAAAATAGGGCTGCAAATAACTGCTCATCTCTTTTTGTAGATCAATCCCTGTAATTTGTTTGAGAAACGTACTGAGCGTAATGTTTTTGCCGATTTGATTTAATAAGTGATCAAACGTATCCCGAGCCGTTTGGTATACCAGTGGTTCGATTTTGGATTGTGATTGTTGGCTAATACTGTCTTGAACCGTTACTCCTGTGAGAGTTTTGATTAAAAATTTTAAACTGAATTGTTGTTCTAACTGAGGGTTTTCGTGTAATAAATTTTCTAATGTTGCCCATGCTTTTTGACGTACTTGTTGTTCTTTTTTAGCCGCCTCATCCAGTGTTTTATCTTCTTTTGGGTAAAGTGTAGGCGATAAGGTATCAAACATCTTTTTGGCTTGAAATGTTGTCAAGTCCATAAGGTCTTCAGGGTGTAATTGTCGCTGTTCTAAGCCAAGCTGTTTAAGGCACTGAGCCCACAGCTGAGTGATCGCATCCGCTTCGGTGTTTAGCCCTTGTGTACGGGCTTGCTTAAGCAGTGTTTGTTGCGCATCGTCAGGTATATTAGCTTGAAATTGGGTGAAAGCATGAACTTCATCTTGTTGCCATTTTAGCTGGCAAATAGTGATATTTTTTATAGGGTATAACAGTAAGGTATGATAAAGATCACGTCGATAGAAAGTGCGCTCCCCGAGCTTAAACATCTCTTTTTCGGAATCAAGTGAGCGATCCTTTGCCAACGCTAATGCAATACCCTCATCATTGATGCGTCCTTGTGCATATTGTTCTTGAAACTTCTGTTGTGACCAATAACCATAAGCGCCTGTGAGTTGATTCGATGCTTTGAGTGCTTCAGGAAAGGTAAGGTGTTCAAAACCATGTAAAGTATTGTGATGTACAAAGTCTCGGATCGGGGCTTGTGCGGGCAACACATGACTAAAATGCTCTAGCATTGCTATGAACACTTCAGGTATTTCTATTGATCTTGCCTTTTTTTCGGGTTGCTTAGGGGACATGGTTTAGAGACCTTTTTTCTCAATAATCTGCACAAAAATCTGCATCATTGGTGAAATAACATCCAAGATAAGGCTTGGAAAAAAACCAAAAAGAAGAATGCCAAAGGTTAGAATGCTGGCGGCAAAAATTTCTAAGGGTCTTAAATCAGGGATGGATGCCATCTTATTTTTAATCGGCCCTGTAAAGAGTAGCTTAATGGTACGCACACCATAAGCCGCACTGATTAATACACCAAAGCTTAAAAAGGCGATAATCCACTGATAACGCTGAAAGCCACCGACAAGGACATGAAGTTCTGCAACAAAGCTTGCCGTACCTGGCAAACCAACACTGGCAATAAAGGCAACAATGATAAAGAAGGCAAATTTAGGGGTTGTTTTTATTAAGGAACCATAATTATTAATATTTCGGGTGTGGGTTCGCTCATACAACAAGCCGATTAACATAAAAGTTGTCCCTGCGACTAAACCGTGTGCAATCATTTGATAAACTGCGCCAATATAGCCATTAATATTAAGTGTAGAAATGCCCAGCAAGACGACACCCATATGTGCCACAGAAGAATAGGCGATCATTTTCTTCATATCGTTTTGTCGCCATGCCAATAATCCGCCATAAACAATCGCAATAAGGGCTAAGGCAACTAATAAATCTTGTAAATTATGAGCTGCTTTCGGCAACATCACCGTAGCAAGAATTAAGCCATAAGCCCCCATTTTAAGCAGAATACCCGATAATAAAATACTGATCGGACTGGGTGCTTCAACGTGCGCTAAAGGAAGCCATCCGTGCAAAGGGAAAATAGGCATTTTGACACCAAAGCCAATCAGAAAGCCTAAAAATACAAAAGTTTGCTCGGATGTACTTAAGTTTTGAGCTGCATCCGCAATCACGGCAAACGAAAAGGAATGTGAGGTTGCACTAGTCGCATCAAATAAGACCAGCAAACTCAATAGCATAAAGACAGAACCGCCCATGGTATAAAGAAAGAAGTTTAACGAAGCGGTTTGTCGTTCTTTCCCCCCCCAACGATCAATCAAGAAAAACAAAGGAATTAAAGTGGCTTCCCAAAAGATATAAAACAACGCCCAATCGCGTGCAATAAACACGCCGATAATTGCTGTTTCTAGCAAAAGAATTAAGAAGTAATAAAATTTAGGTTGTTGCTTTATCCCTGACGATGCCAAAACCGCAACCCAGACTAATAAGGTTGTTAACATGACCATTGGATAGGACAAGGTATCAAAACCAAGTGCAACACTGGTTCCTAATCGTTCATTTTCAAATAACGAGATCTGCTGTTGCCATAACACATCAGGTTTAATATTAAGATGATCCCCTGTAACAAGGTAAACCACATACAGCAAACACAGGCTGGAAAAAAAAATAGCCGTATTTCGTATTAAGGATATTTTATGGCTCGGAAAGAAAAGAATAATGGCTGAACCGAGCAATGGCAATAACAGTAAAACAACGAGGCTATAATGATTAGTAGACTCCATAATTTAGATACCAAGGCAATTTAGGCGGCTACAATATACTCCTTATAAATAAATACACAATTCTTGAGAAGGTTATTTTGATGGATTATTCGTTTAATCGTGTTTTTTGTACTATTTTATATCGTTTATAAGCATTTTAGCGTGTTATATAAGCAGATAAAACCTGTACCGCTTGATCTATTTCTATTTTTTCAAAGGCATTGGTGTGTAAATTACGGTATTCGACAACCCCAGCCGAAAGACTACGGCTCGAAATAACCACACGATGAGGAATATCAAGAAAAGAAATCACTTCAAACATATTACGGGGGCGCTGATTTCTATCATCCAATAAAACACTATACCCTGTATCATTCAATTCAACATAAAGTGACTCTGCTAGTATCAGCACATTGGGAAACAGTTGAGGAAACATCGGTGCGATGGCAAGATGAAAACCACCCTTTTGCTCAACCTGCTCACGGAGTAAATCAATATTAGATTGGCTTAAGTGCATCTGGATCTTACCTTGAGTATATTATGAGGAAAGGGAAGAGTAAGGACATCTATCATTGACCCCGCACAAAAATCAACCTTCAAAAATGCAAAACTTATCCAAAAAAAGGGGTTAAAATTAAATCACCTTATTATATAATGTCTTATATAACGTCACAGAACCCCAACAACAGTCTGTTTTTTCTCTCTGTACACGACCTTTTCATCTCGATTAAGTGGCGTAATTTCTATTTCTATCCTACTCTTCTTGAAGAGAATTATATCAGTAGGGAGTAAAAACAGCATAAGTAGCTTAACAGCAATTCCCGCTCATGCTGTAGAGCGCGCGATATAAGGCTCTAAAAAGCGTAGGGGTTTGCTGTTTTTTATTCAATGGCTTACAGCTATTTAATATAGATTAGAGCGGGAATTGCGGATAGATAAGACAGTATTGGAAAGTGATTAAACTCTTAGTCCTTAGTCCAAGGTTTGTCGAATGCACCTATTTTAATAATGATTATTTTTATATTTTTTTGAGCGTTGCCTTTATGAAATTAGCCTTCATGTTTTGTGTTTTATTATTTTTTCCGATAAATGTCCTTTCTTATGAGGATATTGCTGTTATAAACAATGATGTTTCATCAACTTTAAAATATCCAGCGACTAAAGCCCGTCTTCCAGTAAAACGCTATAAAATATCGACATCAGGTACTGTTACCGATGAGATAACAGGGCTAATGTGGAAACAATGTGAAGAAGGTAAAAAAGGAAAGGATTGTAAAGGTGAAGCTAAACCATACACATGGCAACAAGCCGTTAACCACTTTAAACAGATTCATTTTGCAGCGCATACCGATTGGCGATTACCAACACTAAAAGAACTAAAAACATTAGTTTACTGTAGCAACGGAGTGTCAAGAAAAGAAGCACAGCAACACTTTAATGGATGCGATGGTAAAAATAAGAAAAAAGGAGGCTATCAAACCCCTACCATTGATAGCACCGCATTTCCTAATAGCTCACCATCATGGCTATGGTCATCGACACCTTACGCTATGATGAAACAGCATGCATGGTATATTCAGTTTCGTTATGGTGCTACGGGTACTTACCATGTGGTTGGCAATGGGTTTGTACGCCTTGTTCGTCAGGCACAATAAGGTATGAATATGATAAAAAAATGAAGAGCGGTGGGGGTTTTCTTGAAGGGCATCATGACAATATCATATATCATTGGTATACCCCTGTTTTAATAGATATTTTTATTATTTCCCAACCTTATTTCTTAATGCATCGGTAACAAAAGCTTGTGGGTCACGCTTGAGTTTTTCGACTTTATTGGTACTCAGAAAAGGAGAAAGTAGTGTTGCGATGATAAAAAGTCCTGCTTTTTTTAAAGGTTCTTTCAGCCCTGCTTTTTTTGCATTGTAATGTAAGCTGTCTTTATCGAAGCTGTAAAAGAGGGGTTCGTTTAATGCAATCGGAGGGGTTATGTTACCTAATTCAATAACGGTTTTGGTTAACCCTCGGATTTCTCTAAAATGGATGTTCTCTGCTAGGCTGAGTGTTGCGCCATCTTCTTTGCGTTTAATTTGTCGATAGTCTGTTTTTCCAAAGGAATAGACGTGATCAATAAGGTGATAAATAAAGCGGTGCATTGTCTCCGCATTGACGGTTAAATCCGTTGTTAATAAGGCTAAGACAGCTTGGCTGTTTTTGGCGTGATAATTAACCCCTTTCATTTTATAGAAAATATCACCGCTATAGATCACAGGCTTTTCAAATAAAGCGGCTAATACACCGACCCCTGAGTTTAATAAATAGACTGCATCCGCAAGTTGTAACAAATCATGTATGTGCAGCTCAGAAGGAACAAATTTAATCGCGTTAACCTTAGGGTTATATTGCTCTAACGGGTGTTTTTTTCCAATCACGACCCATTGTTCTGGATCTAATTGCGTGATCAATGTCTCTACACTGCGATCAAATTGAGCCGCAGACTCCATTGCTCCAGAGAAATAGGTACAGACAGAATCTGAAGGTCTCTGAAAAGGTATCAATAAGACTTTTTTATCCCCCAGCGAGAGTTGTTGTTTTAAGGTGTCCTGCGGGATACGTTGTCCGTTATGCTCCAGTGTTAAGGCACTTTGCTTTGCTGTTTTTATATAATTACGGACTGATACATGTGCCTTATCGGATAAGGGTTTATCCCAGTTCTCTTGAGCATACGATGAACTTTCGGCATTGAATCCTTGAGGATCAAAAAACCAGCTATCGACTAATGCCCCACGATCCATTACCCAAAAAGGAAAACCAGCCGTTTTGACCTGTTGGTAAAGATCCAAACGGTGCGGATTGCCGTAGGGATTTTTAAACCCAAGGGTGCTGATCTGATGTTGCTTAACAAAGGCTAACAGGGCATCGTAGCGTTTAAATTCTTTTTCATCTTTAAACCAAACGTCTCCCATTAACGGGAGGGCATTGCGAATCGCTTTTACAAAGGTTGCTTTAGGTGATGACAATATCAGTGTGCGTTCTGTTATGGTGCGATCAGGTAACGGTGGGAAAAGCCACGGTCGTTTATCATAGGATATCATCACCTTTTTGAGTAGCTTAAAATTATGCTGGTGCTGGGAATAATCAGGAATATTGCGTTTCGGATGCCAAAGGTGACTGATAAAAATGCCTTTATTAAACACATCAATGCCGTATAAGGAAAAGTAAGCTCTAAAGCCTCGATAACGCTGAATTAAATTACTTTTAGTATCCAAATAATAATCGTTAGGGCGAGGCGCTTTGATACTTTGAGCAGATAGACGGTGTAAAATATCGTAATCTTCTGCACCATGACCCGAAAAGCGACGATCATGCCCGCCTAAACTGAGGTAGTTATAACGGTTCACCACAATAGCGGAGCTACCGTAAGCAATAAAATCACACTGCTGATGACTATCGGTTAACAGTTGTTGCTGTAACTTCGCATTAAAAACAGCGCCTGTGTCTTGGGTCTCAGCGTAATAATGTTGGCTAGCGTCTTCGGTTAGAAAAGCCACAGGAATACAGAAAAAATCTTTGGCTTTTTTAGCAACTATCTCACGGGCAATAATCTCGCTATGAAGCCGTTGGTACATTACTGTATTACAAATAAAATCAATATCTTGAAACATTACGACAGGCGTTTTTGCGTGTTGAACCCCAAGGTCTCTGGCATGACCGATACTAAACGTGGTGTTCGCAACCTGCTCTTCTTGATGGATCTGAACTTGCGGAAAAGCATTAATTGCTTCTCGCCATCCTTGATACGGCGGCTGTGTCCCGTAATCGACAATGAGAACATCAATCAGATCAAAAGGAATTTGTGCTAAAAGCGTAGTGAGTCGTTCTGCTCCTTGATAGAGCTGAGGCGACATCCTCATTGGAATAATAACGGTCAGTATTTTTTTCATAGCGTAAGTGATGTTGTTATTTAAAATAATGAGCAAAAGATCGAAGCAAGGGTCGTTTAACCGCTCAATGTCAGGGGCGAGTTGTTAGGTAACCCAGCCATAATACGGGAAAGGGTAATGCGCGCCTATTGTTGTTACGCTGTAACGTTTAATAAAACGCACAGAGTATTTTAATCATGAAAATTCCTTTTCAAAACAGTTACGTTCATCTTGGTAAGGAGTTTTACGTTAAAACATTGCCCACCCCTGTTGCTCGACCTGAGTTAATCCATTTTAATACTGCCTTTGCAACAGCATTAGGGCTAGATGTGAGCACGTTTGATCCTGCTAAAGCAACGGCTATTTTCTCTGGAAATACGCTACCGAAAGGCGCAGAACCACTAGCAATGGCTTATGCAGGGTCTCAGTTTGGTGGTTTTAATCCGCAGTTAGGTGATGGTCGCGCGGTGTTATTAGGTGAGATCATAACGCCAAACGGCATACGTTACGATCTACAGCTTAAAGGAGCTGGTGCAACGGCGTTCTCTCGAAACGGTGACGGTCGTTCGGCTTTAGGGCCTGTGATACGAGAATAT
This sequence comes from Cocleimonas sp., assembly GCA_023146545.1. Taxonomy (GTDB): domain Bacteria; phylum Pseudomonadota; class Gammaproteobacteria; order Thiotrichales; family Thiotrichaceae; genus JAGLBW01. The sequence continues at coordinate 2,080 of JAGLBW010000191.1, read as the reverse complement.
TTAATCAGCGAAGCAATGGCTCAACTCGGTGTACCCACAACCCGAGCATTAGCCATGGTTACCACGGGTGAGGAGGTTGCGCGGATGCAATTAGTAGCGGGGGGTATTCTGACACGTCTTTCCACTTCACTGGTACGCGTTGGAACGTTTCAATATTTTGCCGCCCGTGGTGATGAGGTCTCGATTAAACGATTAGCCGATTATGTGATCCAGCGTAATTATCCCGAAGTACAGTCGGCGGATAATCCCTATTATGCTTTATTAGTTGCCGTCATTAATCGGCAAGCGGCTTTAATTGCTAAATGGATGCAATTGGGTTTTATTCATGGCGTAATGAATACTGATAACAGCTCCATTGCAGGAGAAACCATTGATTATGGTCCTTGTGCTTTTATGGATACGTTTAACGAAGATCAGGTCTACAGCTCTATTGATCACGCGCATCGTTATGCTTATAACAACCAAGCCGCTATTGGACAATGGAATTTAATCCGTTTTGCTGAAACCTTATTACCGTTATTAGCGAAAGGTGATGATCAATACGCCGCTCAACAAGCCGTTAACCTTGCCCAAGATGCTTTAACGGCTTATAACACGCAGTATCATCAGTACTGGCTCACAGGAATGCGTGCTAAATTGGGTTTAGTTTTGGAAAAAGCACAGGATCAAGACCTAATCGAAGCCTTATTGAAGACAATGATGGAAAATAAAGTTGATTTCACCCTAAGTTTTTATTATTTATCACAATTAACAAAAAAACCAAGCACAGCGGATCAGTCGATGCGCTTGCTCTTTAATGATGCTAAAGCCTTTGATCGATGGGTGACGCAATGGCGCACCCGTTTATCAGCAGAAACCTTGAGCGATACCGACCGCCAAAAAAAAATGAACGCGGTTAACCCTGTTTATATTCCTCGAAACCACCAAGTAGAAGCCGCTATCAGAGCCGCAGAAGACCACAATGATTTTTCGGTATTTGAACAGCTGAACGAAGTATTAAAAACACCCTTTGTACTACAACAAGGAAAAGATCATTATCGTTTGCCCCCAAAGCCCGAAGAAATTGTTCATCAGACCTTTTGTGGAACTTAAATTCACGACCTTTTTCATCATCGAAGAATGAAACAGATGAATTATCAACTAATAGCCGATAAAATGATAATAAATCAATAGATTAATCTCTTTCCATGTATAAAAATTCTGCACCTTATTTAACTGTCCCTTTCATCGATTATGCTCGCGACATTTTCCACGTTCTAAAATGCATAATCATCATTAAGCAAACGACTACAAACATTCCTGCAAGGTAATCACTTATTTCGGTTAGAGAAAAACCAGAAATGACGACGGCGACAGAGTAACTCAATGAGTTGATCTCACACCGAGAAGCCAGTACCGCTAAAGTACCTGAGACTGTGGTGAAAATAATGACAATGGTATTTAAAAAAAACCGTATATTTTCTTCAGAGAAGTCAAAGATGCTAATAGAGGTGATAACCGCTTCTGATGTTTGAACCTTTTTTTCAAAATTAAAAAGGTTAGATGTCAAATTAACCAAAGGATTGTTGATACTCTCATTATGTACTTGAGAAAAAGCTAACATCATCACCAAAATAAAGCTCACTCCTCCAAATACAGTAGCCATTTTTCCTAAATACAATGGTATTCCCTTTAGTTGCTTTTATTAACGGATAAGCTATGAAATTTACGTCGAGTGAAGAATGATTTTCAATCCCCTATTCGATAATGCTTGATAAAGGTTACACTACTATCTTACCTTTGGACACAGCGTAATACACCACACCAACGCAACCGCTTATGACTGGAATGATGAAAAATCAATGCTTTTAAAGCAAGGCGTAATCAATCCAAACACTCAGAAACGACACCCTTGGAAGCCACACAGTACGACATAGCTCAGCAGCAAAGCGTACCCGCTAACAGCACAACAACTGAGCTTAATCACCCAAGAAAAAAACGGTCGATGGCTGAAAATGTTATTGCTCTACTAAGACAACGAACAACAAAACTAGTAAGGGTTTGAGAGGTCATCAAATAACGCCTCCAAGCCTAAAGCGTT
>JAGLBW010000190.1 GCA_023146545.1 Cocleimonas sp. | reverse complement strand
CTTATTGTTGATGACGAGCCTGATATCCATAAACTCACTAAAATCAGCCTTCGGGGTCTGAAATATAATCAAAAAAAGACGAAGTTCCTGTTTGCTCACTCAGGTGAAGAAGCCGTTGCGACAATGAAAGCACACCCTGAAATCGCGGTGGTATTGTTGGATGTGGTAATGGAACAATCCGATGCAGGCTTGATTGCTTGTCAGCGTATACGTAAGGAGTTAAATAACCCCTTTGTGCGTATTTTATTGCGTACAGGACAACCCGGCTCGGCTCCTGAAAAACAAACCATTGATGATTATGATATTGATGGTTATTTGCTGAAGACCGAAATCACGACGACTCGTTTATATTCTTCCGTCCGTACAGCATTAAAAGCATGGGATGAGCTACTTCAGCTAGAACGTCATCAGCAGTTATTAAGAACCTTGCACCAAGGCTTTATTTCTTTGCACTCCTTTGATGATTTGGACGTGACTTTAGAGCGTATTTTAGAAACAACATTGGGTTTATGTCCCAGTCCACTGGCAATTTTACACCTTGAAACCTTTGAGCAAGGGGCTGATCCGCACAGTGTCCGTGTGCATCTCTCTGCTGATAGTGCTGATGACAGTGAAGCAGAAGTTGCCAAGATTAGTCAAGCGATTAACCAGCAGTTTGGTCGTTTATCGGAACAACAGCCAACCGCATTTGCCGAAGGGTATCTTGTACCGATTACCTTACACCGTGAACTGGGCTATGGTTGGTTGTACCTGAAAAATGATCATATTGATCGCTTTATTACCGATGCTTTACCGTTATTAGCAGGGCATGCAGCGAATGCCTTATACGCTAATGTTGCACAACGTTTATTAGCGGATCGTGAACAGCCTATTTACGATACGATGATGATTTAAAGGTCAACTACCCCTGAGCTAAAGACACAGGGGCTTGAGTCGTGAGGCTTAGGATAGGTCTTCGGACTAAAGAGGTGATTAGGCTAAGTTCTTCGAGATGATGATTTTTAGGGTTAATTAATAAATGATAATTCCCCCCTCCCTCTAAATCAATGTATCAGCGTAAATTTGATGCCTTATAAGGCTTTTTTACTGTTGCAAATCATTGTTTTCTCACTTTCTATTATAAAACGAGGTATTACAATAGAAACCTTGTCAATAACTGAATTTATTAAAAATAATGATGATGATAATAAAGAGAATAACTCGATGAGTGATAAAAAAAAAGCAAAACTCATTTTGACGATCAGTACTTTGGCTTTTTCCGTTTGTTTTGCAAGCTGGGTACTTAATGCCGTACTGGCAACATGGCTTGTCAGTCAAGGTGTGTTTGATTTTAGTGATAGTCAAATGGGATGGTTATTAGCGTTACCCATTTTAACGGGTGCATTAAGCCGTGTGCCTTTGGGGTTGATGACCGATCGTTTTGGTGGTCACGGTGTCTTTGTCGTCTTACTGATAGTGGTGGCGGGAGGCATGGTTTATCTCTCGACAGCAACAAACTATGAGGAATTCATGATTGCCAGCCTGATCTTTGGCTTGGCAGGCGGTGGCTTTGCGGTTGGTGTCGGTTATATTTCGGATTGGTTTCCTAAACAATACCAAGGAACCGCATTAGGTATCTTTGGTATGGGGAATGCGGGCGCGGCACTGACAACCTTATTCGCCCCCGCCTTATTAAACCTACTCACCGATAATAATACGAACCTAGACGCTTGGCGTTATCTGCCGTTACTTTATGCGGGAATGTTGATTTTAATTGCTGTTATTTTCTGGTTTTATACAGAAAACTATGCAAAGGAATCAACAACGCCACTGACAATAAAACAACAGTTAGCCCCGCTGGGTAATATTATTGTGTGGCGCTTTGGTTTGTATTATTTCCTCGTCTTTGGTGCTTTTGTTTCTTTAGCTCAATGGATTATTCCCTACAGTGTCAGCGTCTATGGCTTAACCTTGGTGCAAGCGGGATTAATTGCCACTTTATTTAGTTTACCCTCAGGCATTATCCGCGCATTAGGTGGCTGGATGTCGGATAAATTTGGTGCGCGCCGCGTAATGTACTGGGTGTTTGGTAGCACCTTATTCGCCTGTTTATTGCTCAGTATTCCGCGTATGGAAATTAACTCTCCAGGTCAAGGGGTCTTAGCCAAAGCATCAGGAATCGTAACCGAAGTCAGCGTATCACAGATTAAAATTGATGATCGAATTTATCCTTTAAGTCCTCTGCCTGAACAGCTCCCTGCTAAAACCGATACCGATAATCGCTTCTTTTTTCCTAGCGCCCTTCAATGGCAACAAGCCACGGTGAGTGTTGGTGATACGGTGGTTAAAAAACAATTAATTGCGACAGGTCACAGCAATATCTATTACCCCGCTAATCTGTGGTTGTTTGTCTCGCTCTTATTGGTGATTGGTATTACCACAGGGATTGGTAAAGCCGCGGTGTTTAAATTTATTCCTGATCATTTTCCTAATTCGGTCGGAGCAGTCGGTGGCATGGTGGGCTTGATTGGTGCCTTAGGTGGTTTCGTCTTTCCGCCTGTCTGGGGTTATTTACTGGAAACCACTGGCCTATGGACGATGACATGGGTAGTGCTATCGATTGTCACCCTTATTTGTCTCCTCTGGATGCACCGTACCGTCACCCAAATGATGAACGAACAAGCGCCTGATCTGGCGAATTTGATGGAATTACGTCCTGAACTCCCTTTAAACAAACAAATTAATTTATCAGGTAAGAAAGCCGACACCTTAGAGCAAGTGCTTTATAACGTGCCTTTCTTTGCTGAAATGAAACCTGAGGCAATTAAAAGTTTAGCTCGGCTTGGTGATATTGAGCAGTTTCCGAGTGATCATCTGATCTTTTCAGAAGGCGCCACGGGGGATTCTTTTTATGTGATCTTACAAGGGAAGGTCAGTATTCAAAAACAAAATGATACCCATCAGCATATTGAAGTCGCACAATTAAAAGCGGGTGAATTCTTTGGTGAAATGGCGTTAATTGATCGTCAAACCCGTTCCGCTTGCGTGGTGACTCGATCTGATTGCGAGGTCTTTGTGTTACACCGTAAAGACTTCTTTAATATGTTATCGCGTTCCCCGCATATGGTGGCTGATGTATTACTGAGTTTCAGTACTCGTATGCGCGCTTTACTGGATAACTACTCACAGCAACAACCCAAACCACCAAAAATACCCGTTGCCAACTAATATTTAAGGAAAATAAGAATGACTGAAGAACATAAAGAACCATTGGCAACTGTTGAACATGCGGGTCTGCTAGAAGATTTGCCTGAATTACCCGCCTATTTACACAGTGGCTATTTTGCTGGGGATGCTTTGCCGTATTCCTGTTGTTTTTGTGGGGTGGGAGACAGTGGTTTTCTGACTGAGAAAAAGACACAAGATACTAATAACTATCAACAAGGCACAGGCGCGTTTACCGCAGAAAGTAGCGCTCAAAGCCACCCTGCTAAGATTGAAGACGATCGCTTAATGGTTTATAGCGATCAAATGGTAACATTCAGCTCTTTTGTCCGTGGCATAATGGAAATTGAAGGACAACGCTTTACCGTTCGAGGACGTTATCTTCCCACCGACGCGATAGGCGAGCAGTGGTTTCAACTGTATCGTCAAGCGACCAAAGTAACTGATAGCAAGATTGTTAACACCACCCCAACAACAGGTTGTGTTAAATTAAAACTATCGTTAACCCGTCAGCGCCCAATGTTTCCGATTCATATTGAACCGAGTCGTTTAGTTGTAAATCAGTTAGCAGAGAATAAAAGCACGCGTGAAAAGTTATCCTATCAAAAAGCGATTGAGCATTTAGCCGATTTAGTTTTAGAACATCGTCAAAAAGATACCCGTACCTTAATCTATGCCTCAGGACAATTAGATTATTTCACTATCTTTGCAATGCAAGAAGTATTTCGTCTGTTTGGTGTGCGTAATCTCACGGGTAATGCCGAGCATTGTTTAAATGCAGGCGCGGTACATAATGAAATTCTGACAGGACAAGAAGGGCCTTTTTTAACGATTGATCAAGCCATTAAGGGGGAAAACCGTTTTTATATCTTTAATGGTTGGAATGGTTTTATTACCCACCCTCCTGTTTTTAATGGTATTACCCAACGTAAAGATTTAGATGCTTATTTGATCGAAGTCATCGTGAGCGAATCTGCTTTACGTTTAGCCACTAAATTAGATGCTGAGCGAATTTTATTGGTCAAGCCCAGCTCTGATCCACATTTAGCGTTAAGTATTGCCCATGAGATTTTCACAAAATACCCTGATGCCATTGAAACCCGTTTTATTCACCAATTCTCTGATCAAGCCAGTTTTGAACAATATAAAATACTTGCGTTATCAGCACACTTTAGCCCTGAGTTAGTCTCTGCCCGTATTGCACCTGAGCCTCAATACAAAGCCCGTTTACTCAATGGCATTCGTGATATTGCTAAAAAATTAGCAGATCCTAGCACCGTTCCGATTAATATCCCCTCGGTCGGTTTATCTCAAAGCAGTGGGGTAGTCACCCATTGTTTATGGGGTGATATGCTGGCGATGCTAGGCAAATACGGTCTCGATCCACAAGGTAATGCCTTAGGCGGTACATTACGTGTCCCTGGACAAATCAACGCTGAAAGTGAAGTACAAGGCTTATCACGCAAGTACTTTATGGGACGTATTCCGATGGATAAGGCGGATGATGCGGCTCAGCGTTTAGGTTTGCCACCGAATGTCTTTCAAAAGGTGATTGACGATACCCCGCGCGCTGCCTTGGATTATTCTGATCCCACACCCGATACCAAAGAGTTGTTTATTTGTTTTGGCACGCAGTTTGAAGCCAATATGATGAACCGCACCCGCTGGGTAGAAAAACTGCAAGATCCTAATGTAACATTGGTCGTGATTGATCCCATTCCTGATCCTTTTTCACTGGAAAATGCTGATTTAATTATTCCTTCGCCACCGCATTCAGCAACGACTAAGTTATATCAAAACGGTGAGTGGAAAATGTCGTTGTCGGTGCCACAAAAGCAAGCGGCTCCTGAAACGCGATCCGATGCCACGATTATTTATGATCTAATGGCGGAGGTTACGCAACGCTTAACCACTGATCTAACCTTATCACAACAGCATTCTGACTTAGCGGATTTAGCCCGTTTTGGTTATTTACAACAACGCTTTGGTACAGGGTTACCGCGTGTCGATGGTGAAGTCAGCCGTCCGCATTTATGGCAACGTATTCAAGACTATATGCACGGTGGTTCAGGACCCTTGTACTGTGCACCTGATCATGCGGATGGTCGTCCGATTCAATGGCAAGAGTTTTTAGAAAAAGGCTCAGTCGTGTATGGTGGGGTGGGTGAAAACCGCTATGTATTAGATTATGATCGTGAAGGGTATCAACCGTTTGCTGATGTGTTTAAAAAGCCCTGCTCTTTCCGTTTCTTTACGCCGACTGAAGAGGATTTAGTGATTCCAGAAGGTGTCATTTTAAACAGTGGTCGTTCAGGACTATCGGATAAGCGTGAGCGGATTCGGTTTGCCACCAGTAGCTTTAATTCAGGTAAAGCAACGCCCGCAGTGGATATGCCTGAGTTTAATCCATTGCATATTTCGCCGAGTTTAGCGGAGAAGCATCAAGTTAAAACAGGGGATATGATTCGCGTTCGAGATCAAGAGTCAGGCAATAGCATGATGCTTCCTGTTGAAGTTACGCAGCGGGTGAAAGGCAATACCACCTATGTTAGCTTCCATAAATCGCACGCACAGGTGGATAAAGGTCAGTACATCAATACAGTTACCTCCCATATTGCACGCTGTCCTTATTCGGCACAAACTAAAGTAAAATCTAATCTCATTATTTTAGAGTCTTTAAATAAAGCACCACAAAATCAGACCCGAGCTGTATCAGAAACGAAGCGACTGGATACTACCTTTATTGATAGCACGGCAGCAATGCCCGTGTGGAAAGGCAAAGAAACCCAGCTTTATATCACCGATATTATTGAAGAAACCCATGATGTTTATACTTTCCGTTTCCAAGCGAATCCACTGTGTCGTTTTGAATACTGGCCAGGGCAATTTTGTACCTTAATTCTTAATATTGACGGTAAAAAGGTATTACGCTCTTATACCATTTCATCCACCCCTTCACGTCCTTATGTATTGGAAGTCACCATCAAGCGTGTGCCTGATGGTTTGGTCTCCAACTGGTTGCCCGATAACCTTAAAGTAGGTGATCCGATTCGGATTGCTGGGCCAAAAGGTAAATTCTGTCTTGCGCCAGGGAAAGTCCCTGAGAAGATTTTATTCCTAACAGGCGGTAGTGGTATTACGCCCTTAATGTCAATGTCCCGTTGGTTGTGTGATGTTTCTGCTAATGTGGATATTAAATTCTTAAACTCTGTACGCTCACCTAACGATATTATTTATCACGCTGAGCTAGGGTTAATGACCTCGCGTTATCGTATTTTTGAACCGATTGTGATTACCTCCACCCGTAATCATGGTATGGCATGGATGGGGTTAAACGGTCGGATTAGTCCGATGATTTTAAACAGTGCGATTCCTGATTTACACGAGCGTCAGATTTATATGTGTGGACCTGAGCCGTTTATGACGGCAATGAAAGGGATTTTAAAGGAGTCTAACTTTGATCTTGCTAATTTGCATACGGAAAGTTTTGGAGGGGTGCGTACCTCAAATAAAAACAAAGAAACTGCACCATCAGTAACACCGATGAGTGCTTCTAACATAACAGCCAACGCGATTACACCCTCTCAAACCGTGGTTGAAGAAATACCATCTGACGCTAATATCAGCGTTCATTTTAAGCGTTCGGGTAAAACCGTCATGACCGATGGTGATATGCCGTTGCTGGATTTGGCAGAAGAAAATGATATTGACCTTGATTACAGTTGCCGTTCAGGCAGTTGTGGTGAGTGCAAAGTGAAGTTGCTCAAAGGGGAAGTCGAAATGGATGAAGATGAAGGTTTAGAACCCGAAGAAAAGGCAGAGGGTTATGTTTTGAGCTGTGTTGGTTTACCGAAAGGTGATTGTGAAGTGGATATTTAAATTATGAAACTGGGTAGCAAATTATCATTAGTCGGGGTTAGCCTCGTGGTATTAATGACCGTGTTATTAATGATAACCGTCAATTATTCCATTGGTCAGCATGAACGTGAACGGGTAAACCGCGCATTGCTGGATTCCTCCAATAAATTTCAACAGGTACTCAACAATAAAGAACAAGCATTGACGGTTCAAGTGAAAACTTTTTTTCAAGACCCGTTACGTTTAGCGGAAGTTGAAAATTATCAACAGCCAATGAGTTTTCATTCCATTATTCAACCTTATTTGGAGGATATAGGTTATCACTCAAAGGATCGTTTTGCGGCGGTGTTTCATGAAGTGGTTGATGAGAATGACAAATTAACCCTTAATTTGCTTTACCCGCCTAAAATAGAGAAGCAACAAGTCAACACAACGGATCGTCCCCTTTGGTATGATCAAATACGGCAATTACTCACTCAAAAACCAATCCAAAAACGCTTAAATTTAGATGAAAGTTTAATTGAAGCTAAACGGCGTTATGGGCAAACCTATTTACTTGATGGACAATTATATCGAGTGCAAAAAGTACCGATTCAAAACAGTCAAAGTGAAGGGGATGATGAGACACCACCTGTGGGGGTGTTTGTCTTATTTGAAAAAATAAATGCTCAATTTGCCCATCATTTTATGCTTGAAAATGAGGAAAGCATGGCGACGAAGTCGGCTCAACAACGCGCTTTTGATGTTGTCTTTATTAATCAAAAAAATAAACAAGTTTTAGCCAGTACCAGCCCATCAATGCATCAAACATTGAAATGGTCACAAACGATGACAGCGGATGAAGCAGCAGGGAAAGCAACCTTCGAGCTTGATTTTAACCAGCAACACTATTTAGCCGTTTGGCGTTTATGGTCTGAGGACGATGATAATAGTGGCTATATTTTATTAAAAAACTATGATATTGCCTTAACCCCCTTGCGAGAACTGCAAAATAACCTACTCTTAGTGAGTGGTATTGTATTAGTTCTTGCAATGATGAGCATGTTGTTATTTACCCGTAGCGTCGTGAAACCCATTAGTCGTTTATTGCAAGGCACAAAAACGGTACGTGAAGGGAATAGGCAACTTCGTCTTCCTGTTAATAGTCAGGATGAAATAGGCGAATTAACCCAAGCATTTAATCAAATGGTGGATGAAGTCCGTCAGAAAGAACAGATGGAAACCTTATTGGCACAAAAAGAAATTGAACGACACCGTTCGATTTCTGAAATGGTGGCTGGTGTTGCACATGAAGTCAATACACCGTTAGGTATTGTGAATTCCGCCGCTAGTATTATTGA
>JAGLBW010000019.1 GCA_023146545.1 Cocleimonas sp. | reverse complement strand
TGAAGAAGAAGCGAAAGAGCGCCGTGTGAATGATCTCCGATGGTTAAAAAATACCTCAAAGCAAATGGGTATCACGATTGAACAGTTAGCTGAAAAGAGAGGAATGATGTCCTTGTTAACGCCTTTGGAAAGGTAGCGGGTTATTCAGTCATCACAATACGCAGAAGGTAGGAGGTGCAGGAGGGTCGGCAGGGTTAAGATGGGCTGTGTAGATGGACTCTAAAAATCTGATTGACCTCCTCACTCTCCCGAAAGGCAGAGTTAGAATGAGGATGTCAAAAGCAAGGTCAATCCCGTATTCCACAAGGGGGTTATGCAGGACTGAAGTGAGTGGTGTTTAACCTGTGTTTCTCATCCCTGCGGCAATCGCATTAATGGTCAGTAGTAAACCATCAAGCCATGGCGACTCGTCTTCTGTTAGCTCTAAATGTTGGCGATGACGACGTAGTAGGGTGATTTGAATATGGTTGAGTGGGTCTAAATACGGCTCTCGACGTTTTAGGGAGTACTGCAACATTGGTGTATCGTCCATTAAATGATCAAGTGCTGAAATGCCAAGAATAGCATCAACCGTTTGAGTGTATTCAGTTTTGATCTTGTTGTAGATTTCTTCGGATAAACCTTTGTTTTTCCATAGGCTGGAATACTCTTTAGCGGTATCCATACGGGCTTTAAATAGAGCCATTTGGACGTTGCTTAATAAGGCACGGAAAAAAGGCCATTCTTTGTACATCTCTTGTAAAAGCTCAACACCGTTCTCATTTTTGAAGCGTTCTAGTGCGCTACCAATGCCGTACCATGCTGGCAAGGTATGACGTGCTTGTGCCCAACCAAAGACCCAAGGAATGGCACGAATAGCGCTTTTAGAGCGTTCGATTTGTTTACGGTGTGAAGGGCGTGAACCAATATTGAGTTGTCCGATTTCTTGAACAGGGGTGTTTTCATAGAAATAATCTTGGAAACCTTCGGTAAAATCAGTTAAATCACGGTAGCTTTCTTCACCAAACTGGGCAATTTGAGACATGCCCTCTAAGTACTCGTCTTTAAAACCTACGTGGGTGTGTGCTTTGACGACTGATTTGCTGCTTTTAAGCAATCCTGTGATACCGACCCCTAACTCATAGGTTGCGGTTTCGAAGTTGCTGTATTTATTTGAAAGGACTTCACCTTGTTCGGTAAATTTAATTTGTCCATGCACTGTATTAGGCGGCTGTGAAACAATTGCTTCGTGTGTTGGCCCGCCACCGCGTCCTACTGTACCACCGCGTCCGTGGAATAAACGGCAGTCCACACCGTATTTATCCGTGAGTTTAATGACTTGGTTTTGCGCGTTATACAAGTTCCATTGAGAGGCTAAAATACCGCCGTCTTTACAGGAGTCAGAATAACCTAACATGACTTCTTGTAGATTACCTGATGCGGCAAGCAGTGCTTTGTAGGTGGCATTTTCTAAGACATGGGTTAATACGGAGACTATGTGTTGTAAGTCTTCAATGGTTTCAAATAACGGTGAAATTTTAATGTCACAAAAATAATGTCCTGTGGCATCTTTGCCGGCTAAGTTGGCTAAACGTGCGAGGAACATGACTTCTAAAATATGACTGGCGGTATGTGTCATTGAGATGACATACGTTCCAAAAATGGTATCGCCTGTTTCTTTACGCATTTGTACCATCGTATCAAAAACCTCTAAGGTTTCGATAGACTTCGCGGTTAATGATGCGGTGTTGGCTTTAGGCAGGTTATTACGCTCGATCATTTCACTGAGCAAGGTTAAACGTTCTTGCTCTTGAAGCGCACTGTAATCAATATCAGGGATAAATTGTTTTAAGATTTCGGTGACAGCATCAGTATGGATATTCGATTCTTGGCGTATATCCAGTTCTACTAAAGAAAACCCACAGGTTTCGGCAACGCGTAGTAAATCCTTAAGTTCACGACGTGCAATATTGCGGTCGTTATGTGAATGTAATGATGCCCAAATTAAATTAAGATCCCCTAAAAATTCGGAAACATTGGCATAGGCAAACTTAAATTTACGTTTCCCTTTAGATTTGCCGCTAATACGTTCTTCAATAATGTGCAGATTTTGTTTTAAACGAAAATGAATAATATTCAATTTACGACGATAAGGTTCTGTACTGTATAAATCGGGGTTGTCAACAAAAACATGTTTGGCAAACCGATGATTGTCATCTTTTAGCGATTCGATAAAGGCCGCTGAGGGGATGACATAAGCGGTATTGTGTGACAAAATTTTGCGTAGTTTTTTGGTGCGCTTTAAGTATTCAGTCAAGGCTTTTTGCATGTGCAGACGAATCGCTCGACGGGTAACTTGCGGTGTGACAAAGGGGTTACCATCACGGTCGCCGCCAATCCATGAGCCAAAACGTAAAACACTGGGGATTTTGATAGCTCCTGAACCATAGACTTTACGGGTAGCCCGTTCAAAATAACGGTAGACCATTGGAATCGCTTCGAATAAGCTGGCATTAAAGTAAAATAACCCATAACGCACTTCATCTTCAACGCTGGGTTTGTTATTACGGACTTCATTAGTACGCCATAAAATCTGGATTTGTGCTTTTAAGTGACGTTTTAGTGCGCCATGCTCTGTTGCTGACAAGCTGGTATTTTGTAGTTGATCAATAATCACAAAAACTTGGCGTTGCAAGGTCATAATAGTACGACGGCGAGCCTCGGTTGGGTGAGCGGTAAAAACAGGGGTGTAACGGAGTTGGTTGATGATTTCTTGAGCATCTTCAGCGGAAACGCCTTCTTCTTTTAGTTCGGTCACGGTACGTAAAAAAGAGCCTTTCCATAACTCTTTATCGCCTTTATGATAAAGCGCACGGCGTTTGCGGTGCAAAAAATCTTCTTCGACAACATTGGATAAAATATAGAAAAGATTAAAAGCGCGGGTGACATCTTGAAGTAGGTTTTGATCTATTTCCTCAATATACGCCATTAGTTTTTCGCGTTGTGCTTCGTCATCGCTTGCTAATTGAATATAACCTGAGCGTAAATGTTCGACTGTTTCAAAGAGTGTATCACCTGATTGTTCTTGTAATACTTCCCCAAGTAGGTCACCTACGATTCTTATTTGGCTGGATAACTTTTCCTTATCAACATCGTCTAATGTGTGGATACTTGTACTCATTATTTTTGCCCCTTAACTGGTTATGAATGAAAGTATCATAAGAGCTAACAGAAAATATGCAAGTTAGGGGGATTTTAAGAGGAAAATAAAACTTATAAAAATTAAACAATTAATAAAATAACCTTTTGAATTACAATGTTTTTAATTTTCAATCAAACTGAGTGCTATTTTTCGATAAAAAAATATTATTATATTTTTCAGTAGCTTGTAAATTTTTTAGGCTTTTGTTAAAAAAATAAGCAGATGACTAATTTGTGAACACTAACAGATGAAGGGTACTGTTTATTGTAGTTTTTTGATAAATAATGAAAAATAATTGATTTAATGCTGTTTTTTTCTCGTGTTAGATTTTTATAATAATTTTTGCTAGATCATTCAGCTATTGGTCAGTTACTAAGGACTATTATCTACCTCGCTAACAACAACAAGAATCGTTTTAACGATCAAAACTTTAAGCGAGCCACTTTGGCTCGTTTTTTTTTGTTTAAAAATATGTTATTAATGAAGTATGAATACGGATCACAATACACCCCATAAGGGGATTTACTTATTACCCAACCTTTTTACCACTGCGGGTTTATTTAGTGGCTTTTATGCCATTATTGCTGCAATGAATGATAAGTTTGAAGTTGCCGCAATTGCGGTTTTTATCGCAATGGTCTTAGATGGTCTTGATGGACGCGTTGCACGTTGGACAAATACTCAATCGGAGTTTGGGGCGCAATATGATAGTTTAGCAGATTTGGTTTCTTTTGGTCTCGCCCCCAGTTTGGTTGTTTTTCAGTGGGCGTTAGTGCATATGAAAGAGGTCGGTGTCGCATGGGGTAAACTCGGTTGGATGGCTGCTTTTATCTATGTCGCGTGTGCCGCGTTGCGTTTAGCGCGTTTTAATGTCCAACATGAGGAAATAGATAAACGATATTTTATTGGTTTACCCAGTCCTGCGGCGGCAGCTTTAATGGTGGGCATGGTTTGGGTCTTTAATAACCTTAATGTTTCAGGTAACTCCGTTCAAATTCTTGCCTTATTAATGACCTTTTTTGCAGGTTTATTAATGGTCAGCAATATAAAATTTAATAGTTTTAAAGATTTCAATTTCAGTAGTAAAGTGCCTCATTTGTTTATTTTAGTTATTGTCTTAGTGTTTGCTTTCATTGCTATTGATCCTGCTAAAGTATTGTTTGCTGTCTTTTTATTGTATGCGGTTTCAGGGCCTGTACTTTGGGTTGTTGAAAAACTATCAAAACCTAAACAACCAAAAATTCAAAAAAAATAAAATGATTGATTTTGAACGTCATCCTGAGCGTATCCAAGCACGCTCCTTTGCCATAGTGCGTGAACAACTTGATCTGAGACATTTAACTGCCTTAGAACAAGACATTGCTGTGCGGATGATTTACGCGTGTGGTGATCCTTCACTGCTTGACGATTTACGCTTTAGTCACGGCGCAGCAGCAGCAGGTTTAGCCGCGTTAGCACAAGAAACCACCGTCTTATGCGATGTCAATTTAGTGGCTTCGGCATTACATCAACAACGCTTAGTCCATCCGCCTGTGTGTCTTATTAATAATCAGCAAGTGATCGTTAACGCTAAGGTACAACAACATACCCGCAGTATGGTCGCGGTTGATTATTGGCATCCTTTTATTGAAGGCAGTATTGTCTTAATTGGTAATGCGCCCACGGCCTTGTTTCGTTTGATGGAATTAATCGAGCAACATAAGATTAAAAAACCAGCGCTGGTTATTGCTGTTCCTGTAGGCTATACGGGTGCGGCAGAATCAAAACAGTATTTATGGGAACACCATCAAGCACTGGAACTGCCCTGTATTACTTTGCTAGGAACGCGGGGTAGCAGTGTCTTAGCAGCAACCGCAATGAATGCGTTAATCAGCCATTATCATGAGTGTACCTTTTGATTTATATTGTCGGTTTAGGGTTAGGTGACCCTGACAGTCTCAGTGGTGAAGCAAAGACAGCGATGGCTCAATCAATGCTAGTTTTAGGCTCTCAACGTCAATTGTTATGCCTTGAAAGTCTTTTGGATGATCAAAGCCAACAACATTACCCTACCCCTTTTGCTGATGTCATTCCTCTTTTAGAAGCGAATATAAACCATGATGTGTGTTTATTAGCCTCTGGTGATCCTCTTTTTTATGGTCTTGGTGATTTATTATTACGCCATTTTAAACCCACCCAACTGCATTTTTTTACCAATACCTCATCACTACAGTTTGCTTTCGCACGCCTTAAAAAATCATGGCAACACGCTAAGATTATTAGCTTGCACGGTCGTCCTTTAAGAAGCCTTATCCCTCACCTTGCCGATCAACAACGCTATGCAGTATTAACGGATCAATACAGTCATCCTCAAGCGATAGCGGCGTTATTGTGTGAATACGGTTGTGAAAACGCCGCGCTTTGGGTTATCGAAGCGCTGGGAACACCCGCCGAGAACATTAGCTTTTTTAAAGCGCAACAATTAGCACAAGAGACACAACCCTTTCATTCATTGCTGATCACGGTGATTGAAACCAATGAAACACATTGCACGTTGCCACGCTTTGCGGGGTTTGATGATCACTTGTTTTTTACTGATACTAACCAAGCGGGCAAAGGGATGATCAGTAAAAAAGAAATACGCCTCGCCGCCTTAAGTTTATTACAACCTCAAGCAGGTGAAATTGCATGGGATATTGGTGCAGGCTGTGGTGCAATTGCGGTGGAATGGGCATACTGGAATCCTTCGGGTATTCTTTATGCGATTGAGCATCATCCCAAACGTCTAAACTGTTTAAAGAAAAATAAACATAAATTTGGCACACTGAACCTAGAAATTATTGCTCAACGTGCACCGCAAGGATTAACTAAACTGCCCCGTCCTCACGCTATTTTTATTGGCGGAACGGGTGGGGAATTAGCGAAGATTATGGATTATTGTTGGTCAAGGTTAGCAACGCAGGGTTGTTTAGTGATTAATTGTGTAACTGAAAATTGTAAATCGGCTTTGCTTAACTGGTTACAGCAACAAAACCTTCCTGAACATCAGCTCGACTGGACAGACATTAGTGTAAGTAAAGGTGATATTTTAGCGGATCAATTGGTGATGCGACCGCGTTTAGCGGTTCGTTTATTAAAAATTACGAAAGGATGAGGATGAAAGATCAGGGCATTTTTTATGGAATTGGTGTCGGAACGGGTGATCCTGAGTATTTAACCTTAAAAGCGGTGCGCTTGATTCAACAAGCGGATGTGATCGCCTATTTAAAATCAACAACGGGGACAACCATCGCGCTTGATATTGCCGCGCAATGGATTGATCAACAAGCGCACTTAAGCATTACGATGCCCTATAAAACAGACCGTAGCAAAGCAAATCAAGCCTATGATCATGCAGCAGAACGTATTGCGGATGTTTTACAAAAAGGGTTAACCGTTGCCTTTTTATGTGAAGGTGATCCTTTGTTTTTTGGCTCGTTTATCTATTTGCATCAACGTTTAAGTACTCATTATCCCTGCCAAGTTGTAGCGGGGATTAGTTCTATCAACGCCGCCGCCGCCCGAGCACAAATTCCTTTAACCCAACAAAATGATCGTCTTGCTATTGTCAGTGCGCGTAATACCGACCAAGAAATTTTACACGCCCTTACGGACTACTCTAGCGTGGTTATAATGAAGGCAGGACAAGCCCGTGAGCGGTTATTGAAATTAATCCAGCAAAGCCAACGTCTTAATAAAGCCTGCTATATTGAAAAGGTCGGTCAAACGGGTGAAACAGTAAGACACGATGTTGCGAGCTTAAAGGGAAAAGGGAATTATTTTTCGTTATTTATTGTTTATTAGTCGGCTTGAATCCTCAGCCCTTAGCCTCCTGTGGTATTCATATAACGAAAAATAACGGGTTGTTCTGTTAATGAAAACTCATGTCCTTCGGGCTTCAGTGCCATTGCATTGATTAGTGCATCCCGTAACGGTTGTTGTGTATCAGGATGGGCGCGAACAATACGACGTAGATCAACCGAGTGCTCTTTTCCTAAGCATAATAATAAACGCCCTTCTGCGGTGAGACGAATACGATTGCATTGATCACAAAAATTATGGCTGTGTGGTGAAATAAAACCAATGTGTGATGCACCGTGATTAAGCTGATAATAGCGCGAAGGCCCACCCGTTTGATTAAGGCTTTTGGTTAAGGTATGTTGTTGACGAATATCCGCTTTAATTTGATCGCTGGAATAATAAGACTCCCCTCGATCATGCTCACTAATCAACCCAAGCGGCATTTCTTCAATAAAACTAATATCAATTTGACGGTGCTCAACAAACTGAATCAGATCAAGGATTTCATCATGATTGCGATGTTTTAAAATTACTGCATTGAGCTTAATGCCTTTAAAGCCTGCCTTAATCGCCGCATCAATGCCTGCTAAGGTTTTCTCTATTT
This sequence comes from Cocleimonas sp., assembly GCA_023146545.1. GTDB lineage: Bacteria > Pseudomonadota > Gammaproteobacteria > Thiotrichales > Thiotrichaceae > JAGLBW01. The sequence continues at coordinate 6,839 of JAGLBW010000019.1, read as the reverse complement.
TTCCATTACGTGTTAACGTTTTAAAACGATCGGCTTGCAAGGTATCAAGGCTAATATTAATACGGCTAACCCCTGCATCTTTTAAGGGCTGTGCAAAACGGGCGAGCTGACTGCCGTTAGTGGTCACGGTTAAATCATCAAGCCCCTCTAATTTCCCCAAGGCTTGAAAAACTTGCAAAATCCCTGTGCGAGTGAGTGGTTCTCCACCCGTAATACGTATTTTATTAACCCCTAAACTAACCGCTGTTGTTCCAATACGGATCATTTCTTCGAGCGTTAACAATTGTTCTCGTGGAACAAACTGCATCTCTTCCGACATACAATAGACACAACGTAAATCACAACGATCGGTTGCTGAAATGCGAAGATAGCTGACTTTACGTCCAAAACGGTCGATAAGTAGCTTTGGATTTTGACTTGATTTCATAGTAAATAAATAGGCATTAAGCCCTTAAATTAAAAGGCGGTAAATGACTATAATTGAAACCAAGCTATTTTAATAGGGAAGAAAGCACCAACCCAGTTTATTTTGATTATATTTTCAACAAAAAATCACCAATGGAACGTAAGCTTTTATACAGTAAATAGAGCATAAAGAGTGCCAGCATTCCAATAATAAAATAGCTTTCAGTTTCTTGAAAATGACTATTGAAGACAATAATTTTTCCTGTTGACTGGAAGCTGTTATAAATATGGTTGATCATGGTGGGTAAAGGGATGAGAATAACTAAACTAAAAAATCCATTCATGAGATTTTTCATCGGTGTGTTCATAGCGGTTGCCTTTGGTAATATTTTCTTTTTATATAGTGTATTTTTTATTATTTTTTTTGGTTATTTTGATATATTTGTCTTTTTTTATTTAAAATATAGACATATATTATTTTCAGGTTTCCAAAAACATTAATAATATAAAAGGGGTAGGATTCCCTGACAACTAAATTTTCCTTTAGTAACCTATCTATAGTATAAAATAAATAAATTAACAAAAATTAATTAAATTTATTTATTTTTAGTCGGACAAACAGTAACACCAACAACCCATTTGAGTCATGGGTGCTGTAGAGAGTACGCTGTTATATCTGAGTCGGCAGAAGATAAAATGGATAACAAAATGATTTTTTTATAAAAAATAGATAGATAGGATGAATGTACTGTTATATTTTTAGGTATTTTAGTACCGTCAGCAAAAGTAGCTTGTAAGAACGCTAGGGTTATCTTTTATTTTTCTACTTTTGCTAACACTTTGATATTTTAAACTATTATTATTCTAGTTTGGTATTCGACTCTATTACAGACTATTACATTACGTGAGTCGATGCAATACTTGACATAGAAGATCGATACGTTCGGATTGTACGAAAATATTTTGGTTTTTTCGTTCCGCTTGGTAATAATTTTTTGTTTTTTTGATAGAAAAACCTAAACGTGCATAATTTTTTTGGGCTTCTTTGAGACTAAAGGGCGTTTTCATAATTAATCCTCCAATTCTATAAATTGCTAAAAATCTAACAGGCACAAATTGAGTGTATTTTAAGCATCCTGAATACAAGATTAATTGTCTAAAATTTAGGCAGTGATTGCAATCTATTTAAAGGTTAATAACCTAAATATAATGTATTTCCCATATTGATAACAAGAAATATTTATTTTTAAAATAAAATTAGTCTATTATTACAATAGTTTAAAGCATATTTAAAATCACCTATTACTAATAGGTTATCTCTTTATCTATCTTGACTTTTTGTGTTTTTTAGGATTTATTTCATTGTTTGAGCTTATATCGATACCAATAATATAATAATAGCCTGAAAATATTAGCTCGAAAGTAGTGATAAAATCGATGAAGCCCTTCAAATAAGTTACTAACAAGAATTACAACGTGATAATAGCCTCAACTTTAATCGGTGAACTTTACCCACGGGAATTTTGTGTCCTTTTTAACAAAATTCCAATATAAAACACCTGAATTTCGCCAAGGATCAAGTACAATCCCATTTTTGACCACGTCACCTTTTTTAGTCACGACTAAAGTACTGTGTTCTTTCCAATAATTTCGTCGAAAAGCAACCCCGTGATGAAATTCAAGCGTTCGTAATGGGTTTTTTCCTAATTGTTTGCCCATGTCACGCGTCCATTGCCAACATAAACCATTTTTTCGGTAGTTATAGTTAACTAAAACATTCTGTAGTAAGGGAGGAGAGACTAAGCGGTACTGGTTTGACAGTACCATCGGGTATAAAACCCCTTCGCGTGCTACAAAATAAGCTTCGTTAGGGTCAATATGCGAGCCAAGAGACATAATTGCACGTTGTAGTGCTTCTATTTTTTTTTGTTGCCCTGAATCAATGGCTGAAATTTTAGTAATTTTGCGTTGGTTATCATAAGTTACCTTATTATAACGAACGTGACTGCATGCGCTGGATAAAAATAAAACACTTAAAATAACCCCCAAATTCATCATTTTAGTGTATTGGATCATGCAAGTTGCTCTTTGGTAAAGTACATTAAATAATTAACATCCACATCACTGCCAATCTTGTAACGTTGAAACAGTGGGTTATAGGTCATACCACTAACATTGTGTAAGTTTAAACCATATTGTCTTCCCCAAGCTTCTAATTCCGATGGACGAATAAACTTAGCGTATTCATGTGTTCCTTTCGGCAACATATTAAGCACATACTCTGCACCTAAAATCGCCAAAGCAAAGGCTTTTGGATTGCGATTAATGGTTGAGAAGAAGATATGCCCGTTTGGTTTGACCAACTGACTGCAGGCGGCAATTATAGAGCTTGGATCAGGAACATGCTCCAACATTTCCATACACGTTACCACATCGTATCCTTCTGCTTGTTGTTGCGCCATTTCTTCTGCGGTGATTTGTTGATAATTAATATCAACACCAGTATCAAGGCTATGCAATTCGGCAACGGATAACGGGGTTTCACCCATATCAATTCCTGTTACTTGAGCGCCTTTCAATGCCATACTTTCAGAAAGGATGCCGCCGCCACAACCAATATCAATCACCTTTTTACCCCTTAAAGTTCCCGCATATTGTTCAATGTAACCTAGACGTAATGGGTTGATATCATGGAGTGGCTTGAACTCGCTGTTCAAATCCCACCAACGATGTGCGAGGACATCAAACTTTTTAATTTCATTCGCATCAATATTTTTTTCGGTCGTTTGCATTTTGAGTTCCCACAAGTATCCATTTATCTGTACGTCATTATATAGCGATTAGATGTAATTAGGAACGTGCTAAAATAATGACAATTTTTTTAATTATACAATTGATTGAGGTCGTTGCTTGTTATGCTACGTTTTTTAGTGGGTATCGTTTTGGTGCAAATCACCACCGTGATATTAGTTTTAGTATCTCCCAATTTAGAAGGCGTAGGTTGGTTACGCTTAATTATTCCTCTCGCTGTTATTAGCTTTTTTGCCGCTTTTTGGATGGATTCTCTGGCGAGTTCTTCACACAAAGATGAAGTTGCCCTACTAAAAGATAGGCACACAAAGGAAAAAGCCAAGATTCATCTGAATGCCGAACGTGCCAAAACAAAATTGGTCAAACAAACCCAAAAAGAAATCGCAAAGGAAGCTAAAATTACCCACGCTAAAGCAAACTTTAAAGTCGGTGCATCATTTGCGGCGGCGATTGGCGCAGGGGCGATTATGTTAATTACCGAACTGTTTACCGTCGGTTTGCTGACGCTAACAACGGCAGGTGGCGCATTAGGAGGATATGTTTGGAGGATAAGAAAAGAAAGCAAAGATGCTTCCTTACTGAAAGAAAATGCCAAAGTCACCGTCATTAATACCGAGCCACCCCAGAATACCAAGCCCAAAACAGAGCTACTCGCAAAAAAACTATTAAAATAAACACGCCCTTTTGAGCAGCGCTAAATGCAAATAAAAAAAGGGGGTATTGTTTATCATAGCTAAACCCCGCTTAACGATACCACGGGTATGATAGAAAATAAGCACCTAGCTGGATTCAATGTTGTACCGTATTGCTAAGGTTTCATCAGCATAGCAAAACGCTTATTTATCACCAAATAAATCGCCTAACCCACCCAGAACAGAGCCTTCACCTTTTGAACTTGATCCAGCATGGCTGGCTTGTAGTATACGATTAGCTAATCGTGAAAAGGGTAAACTTTGTAAATAAACGGTGCCTGTACCGCGTAACGTGGCTAGAAATAAACCTTCACCACCAAAAATCATCGATTTCAAATTACCTGCACGTTCAATATCGTAATCAATACCCGTTGTAAACGCGGCAATACAACCCGTATCCACACGGAGCGTTTCATTATTTAATTCCCGCTTAATCACCGTGCCACCAATATGAATAAAAGCCATCCCATCCCCTTTAAGGTGCTGTAGAATAAACCCTTCACCACCAAAAAAACCAGTGCCTAGTTTTCGTTGAAAGGAGATTGTAATTTCAGTACCCAGTGCCGCACAAAGAAAAGCATCTTTTTGACAAATCAGTTCTTCACCCGTTTCCATCATATTAACAGGCACAATTTTACCCGGATAAGGTGCAGCAAAAGCGACGCGCTTTTTTCCAACACCCATATTAGTGAAGTGTGTCATAAAAATAGACTCACCCGTCAATACTCTTTTTCCAACCTGCATTAAGGCATCCAACATCCCTCCTGAAGGTTGCGAACCATCGCCCATTTTTGTCTCAAAAGAGATACCGTCTTCTAAGTAGTTCATCGCACCCGCTTCAGCAATAACCGTCTCCGAAGGATCAAGCTCCACTTCAACAATCTGTAAATCATCACCGAATATTTCATAATCCACTTCATGACATCTCATTATTTTGCTCCAATTTTTTTTATTAAACGATTTCTCCTAAAGAATAATACGTCAAAGTGATTAAAGCACCGCAAACTATACCGACGGATGGGGTTCCTTACATCATCCCATTAAATTGTTGTGCATCATCCTGCAAAGGCTTCTTATTAATATGATAAACAATATCCAATAGTTCACGCTTGGCTTTTCGGTAGGCTTTTTCTCGACTGGGTTGATAACGGTACAAACCGCGCGCCTGTTGATAATCCCATTTAAAATGCGTCAGACTGTTATAGCGTTCAGGATTGCGTTGATACATGCGATCAAACGGCGTATTCGGAAGCGGTTTAAATAAAGACAGTCTCACCCGATCAAGTGCATGGAAATGTGCTCTTAAAAAAGCATTGGTGAGACGCAAATCTTCAACCGTTTCACTGGGGAAGCCTTGCATCATCGAAGTCCGCACACTAATCCCTGCATCATGAGCATCCAATAAAAAGGCAGAACAATCATCAATATGAGTCCCTTTTTTCATTGTATCCAACAGGCTTTGGCTGGCACTTTCCAAACCAAAGGAAATACGCGTTAACCCCGCCTGCTTTGCCGCTTGTAAGCGTTCACGAGAAAGCCCATTATCACCTTTATGATTAACATGCACCGTTCCAATCCAACGACCATCAGGCACATACGTTTGGAAATAATCAATTAAACCATTCCATACCTGAAGATCAGAGTTAAGCTTAATATCCAGAAAAATAAAATCGTTGCTGTTATGGCGTTGTGACTGTAGCATCAACTCATTTAATACCGATTCAATCCCACGAGAACGAAAGGTGCGTCCATTAGCCGACACGACATCACCACAAAAAGTACAAGCACCCCAGCTACAACCTCGTCCTGTCATGGTTGGAATAATATTATGAGGGTATTTATCCCAAGGAAAATCACTAAAATCAGGGACAGGTAAACGTGCTAAAGCTTTCAAAGGGGGCGCAACCCCACCTGTTTTCCCATTGGGGAGAAAAACCCCTTTATGCTGGCTTAAATCACCTTTATTCAGCAACGTTTTAACCATATCAGGCAATGTAAAATCAACTTCGCCACCAACAATCGCATCAATCCCTTCGATACTAAGCCACTGTTGAGTTACTTGATTTAAATTAAAAAAAGGACCACCTAATAAAACAGGAATACCGGCCGCTTTTGCCGCTTTAGCAATTTCAACACACAACGGATATTGACTCAGATAAGCAGAAATCAAAACAGCCGCAGGACGTTGCGCTATCGCAAGGTGAATTGCTTTAAGCATTAAAGGATGAGGGCGGGATTGCCAATAACGATAGGCTTTTTGCAACTGCTCATAGCCCTTAGTTAGCATGGGGTGAGAAGAAAAATAGAGTCGTTTTAACCATTGATCCTGCCAGTTTTCCTGATGATCCCGTGTAAATGCAGGGACACCTGATGCCAAAGGACTCAGCAGTTTTACCGTATAGTGAGCTTGTCGCAAGCTACTTATCAAATAGCCAACAGCAAGTGTTGGATAAGCCGCAAAATTATTGAGGTCAATCAATAATAAAGGGCTCTGAGTGTGTTTAGGTTTCATATCAAAAATTATAGGCAATAGAGTTTAAGGCGTTGGGTTATTTTTTGCGAAAAACAACAGAAAAAAGGGGCAACACTTGATTTTAAATATTTTTGTAGTGTCAGCAGTGTTCACACTAATCGAGCAAGAACGCTCAAGAAAACAACAGGATGATGGCATTTTCTGATAAAAATAAGTGAGGCATACTTTTAGGAGGTGAGACTAAATCATGCCTCACGCAAGGATAAGTACATGGCATCGCCATAGCTAAAGAAGCGGTACTGTTGCCTAATAGCATGTTGATAGGCGTGTTGAATGGTTTGATAACCTGAAAAGGCGGAGACGAGCATTAATAAAGTGGATTCGGAGAGATGGAAGTTAGTGATGATGTGATCAACCACCCGAAACGGATAACCGGGAGTAATAAATAAGCGGGTATC
>JAGLBW010000189.1 GCA_023146545.1 Cocleimonas sp. | reverse complement strand
AAAAATATAAGGTGAGCCGTCAGACCATTAAAAAAGGGCAAACACGTGATAAACCAACGGATAAAAGCCATCGGTCTGATCACTTGCAAACCACGTTAACGCCGATACAAGAGGAAGTAGTAGCCCTTCGTCAAACGCTCTTTTTACCGTGAGATGATCTTCTCGTTATCACCAAAGCGTTTATCAATACCGAGGCTACTCGCAGTGGGTTGCACCGTACACTGGTGCGTTATGATCTATCAAACCTTAATAAAAGGCGTAAAGCACTGGAAGAGGCGAGTGGAGAAAAATCCCCTAAAAAGAGTTTTAAGGCGTATGACCCTGGATTTATTCATATCGACATCAAGTCTTTACCAAAAATGCCTGATGAAAAGAGTCGAAGCGACCTCTTTGTCGCTATTGATCGAGCCACACGGTGGGTGCACTTGGCCGTATTTCCTGATAAAACAGCCAAGAGTGCCTAATGCTTTTTAGACCCTGTTGTTGCTAAAGAACCTTTTCATATCAATAAGTTACTGAAGGACAATGGCAAAGAATTTACAGATCGCTATATTCCCGATGGAGAGAGTGAGCCAACGGGAAACCCTATCTTTGATCAAAGGTGTACAAAACACGACATTGAGCACCGCCTAACAAAGCCTGCACATCCGCAAACTAATGGTATGGTTGAACGTTTTAATGGTCGGATGAGTGAGATCGTGAAACAAACTGTTTTTAATTCTGTTAACGAATTAGTCACGACAATGACACGCTATTTAAAAATCTATAACTATCATATTCCTCAACGTAATATGGGTCACTTAACACCCATACAAAAACTCAAAGAAGGGTATAAAAAGAAACCAGAATTATTCAAAAGGAATGTTTATGATCTATCGGGACTTGACATGTAGGTCGCCCATGATAATTCATCCTCTCCTAAATAAGCACCAAAACAGCCTTTACCCCAGCCACAATTGATAGGGTTACAGATTGGTGAAAAAGCCGAAACAGATTGATAAGCATCAGGGTTTTTAAGTGCGCAAACTAATGCGCCGTGCCCCCCCCCATTGAATGACCTGATACTGATTTAACACCTGCCAGCAAGGGTAACTCTACTTCTAATAAAGCAGGCAGTTCTTGTGTCATATAATCATACATTTAAGTGAAATTGTTTCACCCTCAGAACAGTGCAAAAAAATTATTAAGCAATTATTTGAACATACAGAAACACATCCCAACATTATTGCCTTTATTTTTCATGCAAAACATCCTGAATTTTTATCCGATGAGCGGCTACTTTGTAATACCTCTCCTTTTATCAAGTTACGCAACACTATTGAAAAAGGGATTAATAAGGGTGAGTTTCAGGAAATAGACATATGGGTTGCGACGACCTGTATTTTTGGAAGTGCGACCCGAATGATTCAACTGCATTTAGATAGAGTCATTGAAAAACCTTTACCAGAATACACAGAAATTACGATTAATACCGCTTGGCAAGGAATAAAGAGAAATGAATATAAAACTAAAAACATGCTCTCTACGGACACTCAGTTTTTTACTACCGATTATACTAGTAACAATAACTGGCATATCAAATTATAATGCTATTCATCACATATTTTAAATATATAAACGATAATAAATTCTAATGAATATCCTTATCAACACTATTATTAAATATTGGTTTTCGTCTTATTGACCACTTACCAAGTATGATTTATGTAAAAGCTCCTTTTTTAAATAATATTTCTTATTTTCTCTGGTTACGAAGTGCCAATCTCGTAACCCCTATTGACTGCTCCAGCCG
>JAGLBW010000188.1 GCA_023146545.1 Cocleimonas sp. | reverse complement strand
TTGATCACTTGCTGCACCATAAATGCACTGGACTATTTCCTCATCGCTAATTTTGCAAGTCGTTCTAATATTAAGAAGTATCGTCAAAGTCCACTACCCGAAACAACAATGGACAAGATTGTAAAATCATATGGAAATTGTTTAGAATAACGATAAATGTCTGATCGTGCTGTAAGGCGTAGTAAATAGGAAGCGTATCAACGTTACTCATTGACTCGCTTCCTAACATCAGCACATCCTACGACAATAATACCGCTAGAGCATAAAAATATTGTTACCCCTTCCCGTTGGTAAAGTGCAAGGTTGACAAAAAAACAGGATTTGTATCTAATCTACCACTCAATATAAATAATAATATAGAGTGTCACTATGTTTTTAAAGAATAAGATAATAACGAGTTCACTACTCGTTAGTGCTTTGCTTGTTTCTGGAGCCGCAATGGCGAAACCCAGTAAAGAAGGTCAGTATAGTGTTGGTTTTCAGTCATCATGGCCAAGTTATGGTTTAAGTACTAAATATGAAACCAGCGATGTCCTTACCCTGCAAGCAACTTTAGGTGCATTGGGTACAGTAACAAACCTTGGTGGTCGGGTGTTGTATAAGTTTAAGAAAATGCCTGAATATGATTTATATGGCTTTGGTTCTGTTGGTGTTTATAATTATTCATCAGGAGTGATTGATGAATCTGTCTTTGGTTTTGGTGGTGGTGTTGGAATGGAGTACGATTTAAGCAAAGAACTGACAGTAAATGCAGAACTGGGTATGAGTATTGTAAACTTTGATGAATACACAGGCTATAGCACCGTTGGTATCGGTATTGGTCTACATTATTGGTTTTAATAATGATTGCTACACCTCAATCCTTTAACCTTTTTTGGGTTAAATAAAAGGAATTAAAGGACGGTTCCACGGGTTGCGTAACCCCCACCAACGTGATGCAACCGTCCCATAAACAGAACGAAAATCAATACGATGCGGTAATGCATTTTTATTGAGTTGATTTAAGTCAGGATTTTTTCCATAAATCCCACCCTTTACTTTTCCCCCCATAACAAACTGTACTGATGCTTCGCCATGATCAGTTCCTTGGTTTCCATTTTCAGCAACTTGTCGTCCAAATTCAGAGTAGGTCATAACTAAGACATCATTCCAACGTTGATGACGTTGCATCGTCTGAGCAAAAGCATGAAAGCTATCGGCAAGTAGCTTTAACAAATCAGCATGTGGTCTCGCTTGTAAGGTATGAGTATCAAAGCTACTGAGGGTTAATTTGTAACTGGGAATATCAATACCGCTATTAATTAGGCGAGCGATGGATGCAAACTCTCGACCAAATTCATGACGAGGAAAACGGTGGCTCTCGTCTTTAGCCTTTCGTAAGTGCTTTTTTAAGTACTCCGTTGATTCCGCAATCACCCGTTCTGTTTTTAATAAATGAGCAAGTGAATTATTGCGAGTATTAGTGGAACGCGCCTGCATCGGTTGATTGCTATTGATCAGTGTCTCAATATCATTAATACGTATACTACTACTTTGATACCCTGCCAGTGGGCCCAGTTGTGAATTCACTACTAACCCTGCAATATCATGATGCACGCCCAATAGATTGGAAATCCAACCTTCTTTGATGTTTTGATTATAATTCGATGCGGTATTCCAAATATCAATCGAGCGAAAATGAGAGCGGTTACTGCGCGGATAGCCAACCCCTTGTAAACACGCTATTTGGTTCGCTTGCCAATACCGTTGAAGCGAACGCAAGGACGGATGAAAAGCCAAGGAGTCACTAATCGGTAGCGTTGATTGTTTCGGGATGGCCAGTGTTGGACGCAAGTGATAATAAAGTGGATCTCGAAAAGGAATCAGCGTATTTAAGCCATCATTACCGCCTTGTAACTCCACCAAAACAAGGATACGTTTTTTTTGAGCAGTAACCTTTCGCCTAGGAGCAGCGTGGGCGATGCCTTTGCTTAATAAACCTGCTGCAACTGATCCTAGCGCACTGTATTTTATAAATCGTCTACGTTTCATTTAAAATCACCTAGATAAGTTGATAAGCAGGGTCGGTTAATACGTGGTGCAATTTCTCCTTTTGAGTCGCTAATATCAACGGCAATGGATTTACCGACTTTCTCGCTAATAACCAATTCGCCTTATCCTTAAGGGGTAAATTAGGCATACGTTTAAAATCTCGCACGCTGGCATTATTGACTAAATCCGACATAATCTGAGTACGTAGTGATAATGTATACGTATCAATCCACGCCTTTCCACCAGCATAACCTTTGGGTGTTTCTGGGTTTAAAATACTTTGCCCTAAAGCATCACAACGTGTCACAATTTGAAACGTTGAAGGTGGTTTAATCACCAGCGAACGCAATGTACCAACAATTAATTCCACAGGCGACTTGATTTTTTCCCCACGATGATAGCGTGACCAAAACTCAGGGCTTTTTAAGACCGCCATTAATAAACTGCGAATATCATAGTTAGCATGACGGAAAACATACCCCCAACGTTTAATCGTTTGTGCATTAGGTTTCTCATCACTAATAAATTCAGCCCAAAATTGTTGAGCAATATGCTCTGCGGTGTAGGGACTTTTTAACAACATATCAATAATATGATTGCCATTAAAACGTCCTTTTTTACCCATAAAATACTTTACACTGTTGTCATGCAAATCACGTCGAAACATAAAACGCTTTGTTACGCGATCAACCCCCCAGCCTGTAAACGCCTGAGCAGCACCCAGCACATCCCGTTCGGAAAAATGACCTTCGCCTAACGTAAATAGCTCTAATAACTCGCGTGCAAAATTTTCATTAGGGTTACCCCGTTGACTGTTTTGGTTATCCAAATAAATCAATAACGCGGGATCACGCGAAACCTCATGTAACAGTTGTTTAAAATTTCCTAAACCGTGGCGACGAAATAATATATTTTGTTTTAATAATAAGCTGGGTTGATTCACCTTATCCATCGACGTGGTAAAGTGGTTGTGCCAAAATAAAACCATACGCTCTGTTAGTGGGTAGGGTGTGCGCAACATGGTTTTTACTAACCATTGTCGAAGGATGGTTTTATCACGCGACAAACGCAGGGTGAGTTGCCGTCTTTTTCGTGAGGATTGACGCTGATCCCAAGGTATCCACGGCATAAGTTTTGGGTAACTCAATGTCCAACGAGGTGATGCACTATAAACAATATGTTGAATACTTTTGTTTTTTGACAAACTATTGTATTTTTTAAGCTCATTCCAGCGTGAGCCTAATCCCGTTCGCATTGATAAATGCAGAATCTCATGTAATTTTATTTTCCCCATAACTAAAACCCCCATAAAAAGTATCAATATTCACCCCAAAAGGGAACAACAAATAACACCACTCCATTGCGTTTTATCATCCTACGAAAATAACCCTAATCTATACCCTTTTGCTGAAAACAAGTGGATTAATAGGAATAAAAAATATGACATAATTCCGTATGAATGATGACCACTTTCCTCTCTCTAAGCCCCCCTTTATTTCCTTATAAATTTTATTATTATATTTTTTTATGATAACTATAAAAAAAACTATACTTTCCTATCTTATGGTCTAAAGCCTGTTTTTTCAACTAATAAAAATGGGCGTTGTTACAAGGCAACGTATCCAATAATGGCTTGTAGACTAGCGTTTAAGCGTAAATTTCAGGGGTTATCAACTATCTAAACCCTCTTATTAAGAAAAGGATTAAGTCGTTTAAGGCTTGAAAAATAGTGTATTGATAGACCACTTTAACCCTGAACTCCTTAATCACTGAATGATAAAAGGGTTAATACGTGAGAGCATAATGAGTTTAACCTATCATCCTTAACACAAGCTGACGGGTATTATTCAACCTTACAATTCATAATAAATAGGAATTTTTTATAGCAATAAAAATTAAACTATGAGCTTCCTTTTTATTTTCGCAACATTAATGATGATGCGATATAGTTATAATTTATAGTGTGGGGAAGGGTGATGTTAAGGCTAGAAAAAGCAGTTTCGTGGTGTATAAACCGTCGTTCACCTGTCGTTTCTATAACAAGCGTAATACCCTGCCTTTTTAGCCTAAAACCTAAGCTTGATTTTTTCTTTTTCATATTAGCAACTATTTTTTCAGCACTGCATTCATCCGTATGATAGCCCGCCACAGATATATCCTCTATTCCCTTAATAATCATTTTATTATTGGTTTTGTTTCTAACAATAGTGGGTGCTATAAAACTTTTAAAGACAACCTTTTTAATATTTTTTAAATCAACTGTTTTATCCACAACCAACTCGCCAGACTCAAACACACTCACCAAGTGTTTTGGGTTACAAGCACACCCCTCTAAAGTTAAAGCCAGCAGTACAATGATTAATACCTTCATGTTTTATCCTATGTTGTAGTAGAAACTAAACTGAAAAACTTATATCCGTTTTTCAATTTAGAACAATACGATATTTCTGTAATATGGTAATGTATTCATTACAAACTAATCATTAAATGATCGGCATCCTAATTATTCTGATGCTACTAAAATAGAATTTGCTAACGAGGCAGCTAATAAAAAACTTTACTCTGACCCTGATTATTAATAACTTCAAAGATAAGATTTGTCAACTGACGAGTCAAACGTGGGGAGCCAACTGGCACAAACGCTATCATAAGTTAAGGCAATATTGCCAAGGCGGGATGAACGACTTATCACTGTCCACCGATGACCCCACCCTACCATTGCATTCTGGATACAGCAACGAATCGGCAGGGCTACTTAAGAAGAATTAGGACAGCCATAAATTTTAGAGGCTAATCTTTGTACAATGGATAATTAGGGGTATCCTGAATTATTTTTGTCCGTCACTCTATCATTTCTTATTAAAAAAGCGAATTTTTATTGATAGATAAGCGAGTATGAATAATATAAATAATCCTGTTCCCCAATAAATTATTGGGTTATTTATCTTCGCATAGCGTTCTTCCCATACACGGGTTGTTGCTGACGAAAAATCAGGCTTTTCACATTGCGTGCCAAAGAATGCTGCCCAAGGTACATACGCGCCTTCTTTGATGTATTTTTGATAGAGCACTTGCGTGTGTTCAGGGTACATTGCATTATTCCACCCTGTTGCTTCGCATAAGAGAGCAACAAAAGCTTGTGATGATTGAGGAACAAGATTAGCGGCTTTTAACATATAGTCTGAGGCAATTAAACGATAATGAAAGCGTAAATTAGGTTTAGCAACCGATTGATTGCATCGCCTATGTTCATTACGACTTAGAAAGGGACTTATTTCATTTGAGGTATGAGGCTTCCCCCATTGATTGTACATACCGTCTACAATAGCGTGATCGGGGCTTAACGCAAAACCTAGAATTTCCAGTCCATTTTTTTTAGCAATGAGCGCCGCGTTATACCATGCTTCTGCTTTTGTGCTGGAGGTACTCCATTGACTGTTTGCCCTTTGAACCGCATCAATATAGCGTTCGGCAATCGAACGCAGTGTTTTATCATCAAAGTACTCAATGGCTTCTTCTAACTGATTATTTCTGAGCATTCGACGTGCTAAAACAGCGCGTAGTGCCACCGCGGGCACTTTGTTATTCTTTTTGAGTGCCGAGTCAATATCAATCTGAGGTGTAGCGGGTGCATTTTGATCGACAAAGGTTTTTAGCTCACGGACTGTTAGGACGCGTTCGGCAACATAGGCTGTATCAGGCCAATAGTTTACCCAGTAGTAACTCATAGAATCATTGAGGTCTTTATTATTATTAACAACCGTATAAAATACGGTCAATGCGTTTAGATAATCCTTTCTGCTGAGTTGTAAAATAGCGTATTCCGCATTCAGACGGGTATAATTACCTGTAGAGTAGGCTGTCTTGTCATCCGTAATTGGAAAAAGACTAATCGCCTTGCTGAGTGCTTCTTGTGCCTGATTAAGGTCTTCTTTACGCAAAGCTAATTTTGCTTTAATCCATTGGGATACTGCACTTTGATCAAATTGAACAAGTTGACTCGCCAGTTCAAAGTCTCCTCTAATATAACGGTTTGCAGCTAACCAACCTGCTGCTTTGAGCTGAAATATACTGTTCTTTTTACTTTGCTGTAACGTTTTTTTTACGACAAAAGAAAGGATATTTTCCTCAAGCTTACGATTGGCTTTGTGCTGTTGTATTCCTTGTGACGTATAATGATCGTCTATCGAGTGATGTAAATAACTGTAAGCATAGAGGATAATAAGGTTTCTAGATAAGGCATCATTTGTTGTTCTTTCAATGACTTCATCAGTTTCTGTTATCAATATAGATAACAATAATTGCAAGGAATCTATTCCTGAAATAGAACCAAAGCTTACTTGTTTTCCGTATAAAGCGAAGGCACCCGAATAATCTGATGCTTTGTAGTGAATTCGCGCTTCTTCTCCATAACTATTAATCGCAAGCCCCAAGGGGTCGGGAAAACCATTGCGTACTAATGTTCTAACCTTTTGATAACCTTCTTTTGCTGCTGTTTTATTACCTTGTTTATCATAGACTTTAGCCAACATGTAACGCGCCCAAACGGTTTTTTCTTTATCTTTTTTTGGGGTTGATAATAGCGTCTCAAAATATTTAATGGCTTCAGAGTACCCTTTAGCATGATAACTGACCGCTCCAGCCGTATAAATTCTTATGGTTTCTGGCAGTCTACTCCCCATTAAATAGGCCATTTCACCATTTATTGCCTCCTTTCTTATTTTTTGTAAAAGGTTGAAGGTATCAAGCGGGAATTCTTTTTTTTCTAGCATTTCTCGTGTTGTATTTTCAACAGGTACAAGGGTTCCTTTTTTTTTTGGTATTATTTGATAAATATCCGTATGAAAATCACCCGTTACGCCTTTAAGTAATGCCGCCTTTCGGTCTACTAATAAATGTTCGGGAAGGTAAGGGCCACAAGCAATGGCACCTTGTATCAGGGTAAATAAAACCAAACCAATCCCTATGCTTTTTATGCTAATATTCAACATCTACTTTGATCTCCTCGCCTTTGCAATGCACCCAGCCAATAATGCGTTTTTGACCTATTTTAAGTATTCCTTGCTTAACTCTTATAAAAAGAATAGCACCCTTTTTTTTATCCTGTTGATAATATTTTAATCCATCTGCGGCATAACATATTCCAGATTTGGAGCTAATTTTAATTTTAGAAGGGAGTATTGCATCAATACTTCCATCATTTATCAAATGAATATCGTAAGTATTTTTAACAGAATGTAGCGCGATACCTTTAAATTTAGGGGCTATTTTTTTTTCTTGTAGGACGTTAAACCATGTGGTTAAACTCCATGCCCGTTGATCCTTTATGGTTGGCAATCTAAACCATACAATACCTTGTAGCCATTGAGCATCGTATTGATGCAGTTGCATAATCAAGCGATTGATGACAGAAGGGTCAGAAATAATATTTTCCACCCGTTGTCGACTAAAACTTTTTCTTACTTCGCTTTCGATGCCAATAATTTGTCCTTTATTATTCCATCCCACTTGGGAGTGATACGTTGGTAGTGCAACATGAAAAGGCACAGGGGTTAGATTATCAAAAGTTTTAATCCATTGTTTTGCCTTGTTGCTATTAATGAGACCTTGTTTAGGATCGGAAACAGAGTGTACTTGTAATACCGCTTGATCCGTAAGCGCCAAGAGCGTTGTAAGGAGCGGGCTATTCATCCATGAAGGCAGGACAGTAATTGATAATGTTTTATTTTTTATTATTGCCAATCTCCTTATTTTTTTAAGAAAGGTAATATAACCTTGTAACTTACTGTTAGCACAATCATGATCAATTTCTATCCCTGTAATACGATAATTTGTTGTCGTGTAATGCCGAATAATATTGGAAATGTCCTTGATTGTTGTCTCAGGATTCCAATTATTAAACTGTCCATTAATACGGAAAACAAGGACAATTTGTTTTACTTTTAATGAAGGTATTGAGGGATTAACCGCAATTTTTTTCATCATCCCTGTGGGCGTGACTTCAGCTGCTAAAATGCGCCATTTTTTAATATAAGGTGATGATTGTTTGATGGCATCCGTTAATTCAGGTGTCCATTTATGTTGCCAGATGTAAGCATCATGATCAAAGGGTAAAGCAACAGGCTGTTGGCAGGATAAAAGACTAAAGCAAAGGAGTAGCAACAAGAGAAAAATTCCCTTTTTCCTATCTTTCAATGGGCTTTGGGTATTGGTTATACGCATTAAGTTAGAATACGCGTTTGGTTCTGTTTAGCAACAATTGTAGCGGAAAATAAGACAATAAAAGCAGATTAGTGACATAGATAAGTTGGTAAAAAAAACGTATTAATGAATCTTAGAAGTGAATATACAAGCCCGTATAGAGCTTCGCAGAATACAGCCTGCTCTCTAGCGGCTATGGGATAATCATTAAGAAGCGTTAGGATACACCCCTAAATTTTAAAGGCTAATATTCGTACAATGAATATAATTAGGGTTGTCCTGAGTTATTCTTTAATGACGTTTTTGATCGACAGCTTATCAAAAAAACATGCCATCAAGCCCTATTAAACACCGCAAGGCATCGAGCGATTATTTAGTCTAAACCATAGCCCTCGCTATGGAAGATCGCTGACGAATGAGCGAGCTTATGATCACCGCCCTGTTGCTAAAGGTGAATGTATGAGTATGGTTAGCGCCCTAACAACATAAGGTCTGCCAGCGTCTTTTAATGATCAGGGAATAATGACAGGGGGTGTTTTTCTTTATTTCTTACGCTACGTTCTTCGCCCTTTATTCTCGGATGGAGGCTATGTTTGTCATGGATAATACCAGCGTTCATAAGGTCGCCGATGTAAAGCAACTAATTGAGGGGACAGGAGCAAACATCATTTATTGACCTCCTTATCGTCCTGAGTTAAACCCAATAGCGTTGGTATGGAACAAAATGAAAACCGACCTATGAAAACAAAGAGCAAGAACGGTTGA
>JAGLBW010000187.1 GCA_023146545.1 Cocleimonas sp. | reverse complement strand
TACAGTTCTGATGTATTAAATCCGACTAATTTAGTGAGGTATATACGATATGAGAGAGACCTTTACCAAGGGTATGGCTCGAAATATTTACTATGGGGGAGGCGTTTTCTTCTTCTTAGTGCTTATTGGGTTGACGGTGGATACCGTGGTGAGTTTACCCAAAACCGATAACTCCGAAAATCTAACCGAACAAGTCGTTGCGGGCAAGCGTTTGTGGGAAATAAATGACTGTATTGGTTGTCATTCTTTGCTAGGGGAAGGGGCTTACTTTGCGCCTGAATTGGGTAATGTTTATACCCGTTTTGGTAAAAGTACCGAAGCCATTAAAGGGTTCATTATGAGCCGTCCTAAAAACGGTATTCCTGATCGTCGTAGTATGCCTCAGTTTAACTTTACGCCAGAACAGCTAGAAGAGTTAGCTCAATTCTTGAAATATGTTGATGGTATAAAAACAGCTAGAAATTGGCCACCTAACGATCAAGGATAAGGGAGAGACTTATGAAATATGAATCACAAGCCATCGCAAAGATGTATTTTATTGCTGCGATTGGACTTTTTATTGGGCAAATATTGTTTGGTCTGATTATGGGGCTTCAGTATGTTATGGGCGATTTCTTGTTCCCTGAAATTCCTTTTAATGTTGCTCGTATGGTGCATACTAACTTACTGATTGTTTGGTTGTTATTTGGTTTTATGGGATCAGCTTATTTTCTAGTGCCTGAAGAATCCGAACGTGAACTATATGCCCCGTGGTTAGCTAAATTGATGTTTTGGATCTTTTTAGCCGCAGGTGTGCTGACTATTTTAGGTTATTTATTAGTGCCTTATGCTACATTGGCAGAGATAACAATGAATGACTTATTACCCACGATGGGTCGGGAGTTTTTAGAACAGCCAACAATTATTAAGATTGGTATTGTTATTGTCGTGCTGTCCTTCCTTTATAATATTGGCATGACCATTTTAACAGGACGAAAAACTGTTATTTCGCTGGTCTTGCTGACAGGTCTTATCGGTTTAGCAGTGTTTTTCCTGTTCTCATTCTATAACCCTAATAATGTGGTATTGGATAAATACTTTTGGTGGTGGGTTGTACACCTTTGGGTCGAAGGCGTTTGGGAGTTAATTCTTGCCTCGATTCTTGCTTATGTCTTGATTAAAGTCACTGGTGTTGACCGTGAGGTAATCGAAAAATGGTTGTATATTATTATTGCGATGGCATTGATTTCGGGGTTAATTGGCACAGGGCATCACTTTTTCTGGATAGGAACGCCCGATTATTGGCAATGGCTCGGCTCGATTTTCTCGGCACTAGAACCGATACCTTTCTTTATGATGACCTTGTTCGCTTTTAATGTGGTGAATAAAAGGCGACGCGATCACCCAAATAAAGCAGCGGTTTTATGGGCTTTAGGGACAGCGGTTATGTCATTCCTTGGTGCGGGTGTTTGGGGCTTCTTGCACACCTTAGCGCCGATTAACTACTATACGCACGGGACACAAATTACAGCGGCACACGGTCATATGGCCTTTTACGGTGCTTATGTCATGGTAGTCTTAACGATGATTTCTTATGCAATGCCGATTATACGGGGTAATAAAGCTAATAATGCAATGGCTCAGATCTATGAAATGTGGTCTTTTTGGTTGATGACAGTGGCAATGGTCTTTATTACATTGTTCCTTACGGGCGCAGGTATTTTGCAAGTGTATCTACAACGTTACTCTGATACACCGTTATCGTTTATGGCAACCCAAGATAAAATAACCTTGTTCTATTGGTTACGCGAAATAGCAGGGGTTGTGTTCTTAATTGGTTTGATTCTCTATGTGGTGAGTTTTTTTATAAAAGGTGAAGAGGTCACGGTTATTGAGACTAAAACATTTTAAATAATCACCATAATATGCTGATCAATATGCTGATCATTGATTGGATAAATAAGCGTATTGTCTAATACGATTGACAAAAAAAATACCGTCATCAATGGCGGTATTTTTTTGTCTCATTGACGAGGTTTTCAGCGCTATCTGTTGATCACCACCGCCTGCATTGTTGACAATTATTAGTGTTGTGTGAGTCGTAAATAGAGTAGAGGTAATTTACGCGGCAATTCTTTGGCATCACGGATTAAAAGATAAGAACGCTGACCAAATAAATAGGGCAGATAATTTTCTGCCTGTTCATCAATGGTGACACAAAACGGGCGTAACCCCATTCGTTCCGCTTCTAATACCGCCATGCGCGTGTCTTCTATGCCGTAACGTCCTTCGTATTTATCCAGATCATTGGGTTTGCCATCGGTTAAAATTAATAATAAATTTTGGGATGAGGCTTGTTGTATCAATAGCTTGCTGGCATAACGTATGGCAGCTCCCATACGGGTGTAATAGCCGGGTCGTACTGCATTAATATAGCCTCGAACTTCATTATTATAGGCTTGATCAAAGCTTTTGATAGTATAAAAACGAATATGATTGCGATTTCGTGAAGAAAACCCGTGTAAGGCAAAACGATCACCACTGACACTGAGTGCTTCGGAGAATAAAAACAAGGCATCACGAATGACATCAATCACCCGTGCTGTATTGTTGATATGTGCATCGGTTGATAAGGATAAATCGGCTAATAATAGGCAGGAAAGATCACGGGTTTGATTTTGTAAGGCACGGTACACAGGCATATCGCTGTTCACTGTGCCTCGTTTTTGGTCGGTTAAAAAATTAATATAGTTTTCTAAATCAATCGCTGTCCCATCACTTTGACGACTAACCCAATGCCGTTGGGGACGAATAATCTCAAATTGACGGCGCAGTTTTCGTGCGGGTGTAACGAGCCGTTGTGGCAGTTCCATTGCATCACTTTCTTTGGATTGCATCATTTGTAAACGGCAATGATTTTTTTGCAGACGTTGTGATTTAAAATCCCATTCATCCACAGCAATACCCTCACCTAAAATAAGATCATCGTATTGACTGGAGGGTAAATCAAGATCCAGTTTGATCTTCCCTGCGGTGGTTTCGCTATTTTGAGATACGCTGATATTATCCAGATCTTCAGCGGTCATCATGGCATCGTCTTCATCATCCTCATGGGTGGTACGATCCACTTTGGTATATTCTGCCCAGCTCCACAAGCTTTCGAGGCGAAAACTCATTAAACCATCATTACCTTGTGGCATCTCCTCTCGCTTGCCTTGCTTGCGCTTTTGCTGTTTTGTCGTTGGTGGATTTTTTTCATTGGATGATGCCGAATGATCAGGGTCATTTGCTGTTTTAGTGCCATTAAACTCAACAGAGGGCGGGGCAGGATGCAACCACAACAGCACTGGTTGCGGTGGATGTTTGGCGTATTCTAAGGAAATGCTTTGATGATCATCCTTCAGTGCGGCACAAATAGCGTCTTCTTGATCGGCTTCTCGTTTCGATAAGGTTTTAGGATCAGGACGTTGCTCCAAATGAGCGCTTAATAAGCATTGATAGCGAGATGTTAACCCCGGCCAGAGTGCTAAGGTTTTGCGGGTACGGTATTGATTACGACTGATCCAATCCTTTGCCTCACTATTGGATAAAGACACCACAGATAATGCGGTTAACCATAAATACAGATCACGATTAAGGGTTTGCGTAGGAAAAAGTGCAATGCTTTCGGGTAGACGTAGCGTTTCATCATCACGCCAAGCGTATTGAACCTTATTGCCTGAGCCTGCAATCCGCTGGAGAATGGAACGACGTGCATAATGTTTAGAATCGGTAGCACTTTCAACCCGCAACCCCCCTTCACCGCCTAAAGCGCGAAAGAAAACGCCCATGCTATAACGAACGTCCTCCAGCTTAACCTGTGCATCAGGGTAATGACTCATTGCACGTTGACTAATAAAACGATGCCATGAGGAGCCGACGATTTCTTCTAACATGAGGGAGTCTCTTTTCTTTGAACATTAGAATGATGAGGGTCAGCTACTTTTCAATAAAGTGTGTCCAATCGGGTGGCAACCACAGCATCATCAACAGACAAAAGATCACCAGTGCAATAAACCAAAGCGTAAAACGCCGTTGCTTTTCGTTGGCATGGTTTGGTGCGAGGGGAATACCGCAGTGTGGGCAGTGCTGATCCTCTGGATTTAATACGCCATCGCAATGTTTACAATTTAAAGAAGGCATTATTAATCAATGGAAAAGAAAAATCATCATGATTAACGGCTTTAGAAAAACCTAAAATACCAACCATAAGAAAGGCAGGAACGATCAACATATAATAAATCTCCAAACCAATTAAACCCGTTAACGAAATATAACCATCACCCAATATAATCACAATATTAATTATTATAAAAATAGCGGTACTGATACTGCTGGCGATTAAGGTTTGTTTTAAATGTCGTTTAGTAATGTCCGATGCATTGTCATAATATTTTAGATACAGTACCCACAGTGCAATATAAAAAATACCGACAAATAATAAACCTGCCATAAAAAAGGCTTCTGCAATAGCCGCGCTGTGATCTTTTTCTTTATAAACTGAATTCATTTTAATCGATCTCTATTTTAGCACGTACTACTTCCATTAAGGCATCAACCGTTTCTTCCTCATCGCTCAAGGGTTCAATAATTGCAGCACGACATGCTTCAA
This sequence comes from Cocleimonas sp., assembly GCA_023146545.1. Lineage (GTDB taxonomy): Bacteria > Pseudomonadota > Gammaproteobacteria > Thiotrichales > Thiotrichaceae > JAGLBW01. The sequence continues at coordinate 109 of JAGLBW010000187.1, read as the reverse complement.
TTGGATCAAAGCCCGAATTAATTAAGGTCGCCGCATAGACTAATAAACGCGTAGAGGCTGATTCTTCTAAATCATGATCTTTTAATACCCGTAAAGCTTGGGCTAATTC
>JAGLBW010000186.1 GCA_023146545.1 Cocleimonas sp. | reverse complement strand
CAATATCCCGTGCAATACAATTATTTTCGGTACGAACCCGTAACCGCGCAATCACTGACATCGCGGTACTACCAAACTCATCCAAACGCGCACTGTTTAAGGTGCTAATCTGCTCTGTGAGTGCTTTCCCTTGTGTTTCTAAACGCTTACGAATAATCTCATAAGAGCCACTTTCGGTTACGGCTTGATCGATAATATCAGTTTTTGTTGTCATTATTGGTAACTGCTTCCAGAGCACTTAGTTTAGGGGTGAGGGTTTAATAACCTCATATCCTTAGATAAAAAATCAGGCTATTTTAATTTCATTTTTTTAAGGATTTTCTTTACCCATTGGGCTGTTGGTTCATATTTCTCTCCCGCAACAATGACCGTTCCCCCGCTGGCATAAACGTCTTCGGGCTCATCACAGCCCCCTTCTTCACTGACACAATATAAAACGATTTTGTAATTTCCTTGAAACCCAACCACTTCATTTTTAGGGTTGGTTGTTTTTTTTACCGTGATACCTAAATTACGAAACGTTTTCTTACCTTTGGCTAAACAGCTTGTCAGCAAGATGCTACGCTCAAAGAGACCCTTTCCATGTTCTATAAACGGTGGTTTAGCCAATGTAATGCTAACGAGAGCAAAGAAAACAACGAAGATTAAGAGTAAAGATTTCATTATTTATCGCCTTTCATACTTAATAATTTACTTAAAACCTCTTCAACAACGGGGCTTTTCTTTTTAATCCCTTCAATCGATTTACCAAGTGCTAAAGAGCGGGCAAAGGAACTAAAGTAATCGCCTTCTCCACCAACAATATCAATATTGGCTTTGCTGAGCGCCGTTGAAAGCACTTTCGCTTGATGTTCGGCAATTTCTTTACTGGCTCCAATTTCTTCGAGTGCTTTTGCAAAGTCTTTATCCAGCTTCATACGAAATTCTTCATGCTCACGAGCGTCAGGACTCATTTGCTCCATTGCTTTGAATTTTTCAATCAAGCCATCGGCTTCAGCCTTGAATTTTTCACGCGTAACAACCGCGGCAGATAAACCTATTTTCTCGTTACCTTTGGCTTCTGCATCTAATTTTCGCTCTAAAACCTCCGCTTCCATGAGGCCTTCTTTTTCTTTGGCAATACTTTGTGCTTCAATACCTTTGGCTTCGGCGGTCATACGCTCTTGTAATATCTTGGCTTCGACCAGCCCTTCTTTCTCTTTCGCCTCTGCATGGGCTTGTTTGACTTCAGCTTCGGCTAAACCAGGCGCTGCTTTTTCAGCACGCGTGCCTTCGGCTAATTTAATTTTAGCTTCGGCTTCTTTTGATGAAGCTTCCAGTTCTGCTTGAGCAATGGTATTGATTTCTTTTGCTTTATAAGTGGCTTTTATTTCATCAGCTTCCGCTTGTTTGACTTGTTTAACTAATTCTTCTTCGGCTTTGGCTTCAGCGGATAGAATCACCGCTTGTTTTTTACGTTCGGCTTCACTAATTACGCGTACATCATTAATTTTTTCTTCTTGCTCTGCAACGGTACGATCAACAGAAACCCGCTCCCGAATCACATTGGCAATTTCTTTCCTTTCAACTTCTAAGGCTTTTTCTTTCTCTATTTCTTGTATTGCCACTTCACGCTCGCGTGAAACGGTTTCCAACTCGCGAGCACGGGTAACTTTTTCTTCTTCAATGGCAATGGCACGAAGACGATTGTTTTTAGCCACTTCGACTTCACGTTGTTTATTTTCTTCTAATACCAGCAATTTTTCTTCAGTGGTAAGTCGCGCTTGTTCAAAACGTAGCCGCTCTTCTTCTTGTACTTTAATCGTTTCCGCTTCCTCTCGTGCTTGAATCGTTTCGACTTCGCGTTGCTGTCGCGCTTCGGCATCTGCTTCTTGACGCTCTAAAGCCAGCATGGCTTCACGAGTTTCAACGTTCTTTTTAGTGATAGCAAGTTGTTCGTTGCGTTCTAAAATATTGGTTTGAACGTTTTGTTTCGCTGTTAATTCAGTGATTTTACGAATCCCTTCAGCATCCAGAATATTATCCGAATCTAAAGAACTTTTAGGGGTTTGCTCCAAGTAATCAATGGCAACGTCTTCTAGAATATAACCGTTTAAATCATTGCCAATGACTTCAATAATATTATCTCGAAAGCCAATACGGTTTTCAAAAAGACTAATAAAATCCATTTGTTTCCCCACTGTTTTTAGTGCTTCGGAGAATTTAGCATTAAATAATTCATGCACGGAGCTTTTATCCGAAGCACGATCAACACCAATCGATTTAGCCACTTTAAGTACGTCTTCTTGAGTTTCATTGACGCGAAGATAAAAAGCAACGGTAATATCAGCACGAATATTATCACGACAAATTAAGCCTTCTTTATTGCGTCGATCTAACTCCATTGTAATCAATGAAATCCGCATCAGTTCTTTTTTATTAATAATCGGCCAAACAATTCCACCCGTAAATTTTACTTTCGGTACGGGTGTCGTGTCATTAATAATTAAGGCCCAACCTTGCGCTACTTTTACGTAAAACTTGGTGATGGAGATGAGTAAACCGATGACTATTATGGCGAGAATAAACAAGCCAACCAGTGTCATTATAGTGCCTGAACTAATCATTATTTTTTCCTTATTATTATTTAAATTAACCTCAGCTTGAGGTTAGTTATGATTGATGTGGTAGGTGTTGTTATCAACAAGATAGCGTTTGAGAATAACGGTATCACCTCGCCGATAAGGATTAGGCGTATCGGCTCGAACTTGTAAAATCAAGCCTGCTCCCCCATCGCTTAATTCAACCGAGCCATGAGTGTTATTAATTTTTTCAGAACGTACCGTCGCACTGCGCCCGACAAAATCATGAGCCGAAGCACCTGTTGTGTCTTCTTTCAGTTTTCGCATCAGTGGTTTAACAGGGGCTAACAGCGGTACAACGATGGGCAAGGCTAAAGCAGGTGATAAAATCAGAACCCAAAACCCTAAAGCAAAGATGACCCAATCATTCTTAATACCCGCGTCTTCTGCGGCTAAGATCACAAAATCAGCTGCAAAAAAGCAGATCACCCATGATGCAAAGATAATAAATGACAGTGAAAAAGTCAGTGGGATGCCATCGAGTTTAAAGCGTGTTAGCCAAACCGCTAATGCACCTGCATCAGTACCATCGGCATTAATATCCCCCTCAATATCAGTTGCAACGGATTCAAATTCGGCAAAACCAAAAATAGCAATCAGCCAATACAACACCACAATGCTTAACAAACCCGTATAAAAAATAGTGGGAAAAGTGAGAATATTATTCAGAAAATCTACCATAGTAGCCTTTATTTATAGGTTAACGTCCCTCATCCTTTAAAACACTGCTGAGTACATGACGAAAAACTTAAGAATATCCATAACGAATAAAAAATTATTAATTTTTTACTCCTAATCTATTGATTTTATATTCAGAAGCAGGGTTGATTGCCCTCTTTAGATCAATTGTTTTGGCTTAACAAGTTTTTTTAGTTATGTACAGAAAAAATGCCGATAACCTGTATTATTGTTATAATTATTAATCAATAAATAATAACACTAGGTCGGTGTATTACAAGGTATTTCCTTATAGAGCATAACATAAGCTATTCCGACGAAAAGGTGAGGAAATCACAAAAAACAAATAAAAGGCTGATATTGTTGCTTTTATTGTTATCTTAAATGTGAAGAATCTAGGGCATTATTAATGCAGAGCTTATTAGAACAATGGGGGATGTATCATATTGAGCGCTATTTAAGCCAACAAACCTTTTGGCTTTATCAATATTCGGCTAAAAAAATCACCAATATGGCAATCTTCTTTTCTTTTTTTACAGGGTTCTTTGTTACGGTTGTTACCGTTTCGGCGGAAGTCTTTGTGTTAACCGAGCAGCCGCTTCAAAATATAGACCTTTCTTTGATTGTATTGGTGATTGCCGCTAATATTGGCATGATTTCAATTGAGTTTTGGGTACTGTTTCATATTGGTTTTCAAGCAACAGCACGCTATATTTATGACGCTGAAAAACATTATCCAATGACGATTGAGCTGAAAAAATCGTTAGTTCGAGCGATTTTTGAGTTCAGCGAACCTGAAAAAGAAACCTTTGGATTGAACCCTTATAAAAAAAGAAGCAAACATTATTGGATTATATTGGTGCTTTATAAAATAAAAATTATGGGCAGTAATATACTGGCTAAATTCTTACTAAGAAAGGTAATCAGTCGAGGGGGCACAAGGGTTTATATCCCCTTTATTGCAACACTGATTACAGGTTTTTGGGATGCTTGGGTACAGGCTTCGGCACTCAAAGAAGTACGACTTCGTATTGCAAACCGACTTTATGTGATTGATTTATTAAACCAGCTAAAGCAAAATCGGTATCCATCAGATTATATCGAAGCGTTAATTCGACTTATTGCGGTACGTTTAGAGTTGTTCGGGGTTTACAATATCAATCTGGCTTATTTACTTCATGAAATAAACAGCGTGTACCCTCAATCGGTGAATCATCATGATAATCTGTATGATTTTGATAAAATGACCCAAAGCTACTTACACTTATCATCTAAAGAAAGGTACCGTCTTGCTAGAACGGCGGCTTCACTGATCACCTTTAAGCACCGTTTTTTATCTCAGGAAGAAAAACAACTGCTTCAATTTTTTAGGGGCTATTGATGTGGAATAAGTAACACTTTTTTGACTGAGTAGTCAACTATAATCTAATATCAACACCCACTTAATCTTAATTTTCTCTTGTAAAACTGAACTATCACTTATGAAATATCGTCTTTTTTTGATTCTCACCTTTTCTTTATTGCTACCGTTTAAGAGTATTGCCGAACCTGCACAAATTAAAATTTTACCGCTGGGGGATTCGATTACAGGCGCAAGTAAATACAAACAAAGCTACCGTTATCCACTATGGCAACATTTAGTCGATGCGGGTAAGTCGATTCGGTTTATTGGCAGTCAGTTTAAAGAAGGCAATCACGGTAGAGTCTGGGCGAATTATAAAAATTTGAAATTTCCAGAAGCCAATGAAGCACATTCAGGGTGGCGCGCGGATCAAGTCTTGGGTGGATTAAACCGTAAGATTAGAGGAATAGACCAATGGATTAAAACCTATACGCCTGATATCGCATTAATTCATCTCGGTACTAACGATATGTATCAATCACAAACACCTGAATCGACCCGTGATGAAATTGAGCAAATTATTATTATATTACGTAAAAAAAATCCCCGAATAAAAATATTGGTTGCCAAGATTATTCCTCTACGTATGAAACCTAATGTGCCACGTTTGAATCAATTATTAGGACAGTTAGCGGTAAAACTTAACACTAAAACTTCTCCTGTAATGGCGGCTGACTTGTATTCGGGCTTTAGTATTTATACCGACATGCAAAAAGATAAAATACACCCAAATGCCAATGGCGAGAAGAAAATGGCAAAAGCGTGGTTCAATGCCTTAATGAAGCCTCAATTTTTAGGCAAGTAGTTTACATTTAGACTAAATAAGGCAAATGCATTGTTTCTCATTAACACTTTCCATTGTATTTCGATAGAATGATCGTTACTAGATCGTCTTTAGGCGCTAATTTGTTCCTAAAAAAGAGGAAAAGGGTCTCTCTGCTAACCCTTTTTCTAAATATTCTGTATACATTTTAAGGTGACTTAGCAATGAAATACTTACTACTTTTTATCCCTTTTTTACTATTGAGCGCTTGTAATGGCACTGCGAATAAATTAGCAGATCAATGGGGGTTGACTGAAAAAACCCGTGATCCGATTCAAAATAAAAACCCAAGCAATTGTCCTAAATGGAAATCGGGACAAGTCATTAATATCACTAAAAACACTACTATTCCCAAAGGTTGCCGTTACGATAAAGTCAGCTTTACCCTTTTTACCTCAAATGTCACCTTTGATTGTAATGGTGCAATCTTGAATGGTTTAGGCAAAACCAAACGTAATGAAGTCACAATACCGTATAAAAAAGAGGAAGTACCGATCGCTAAGGCATTTTATATTAGTGGATCAGAAAGTAATTTTTTACAAAATGTTACCCTGAAAAACTGTCAGTTAGAATACTACGTGAACGGTATTAACCTTGGTTTTGGGTTAAAAAAATCAACCTTTAGTGATTTGAAAAATGGACGCAATATAACCGCTTTAGAAAATCATTTACGCACGCTTTCACCAAAAAATATACGCATAGAAAATGTGACAATCAAAAAAAGCCACCGTGTTGGTATTTTTATAGGGCGTTATATTACAGGACTAACCATCCATAAAAGTGACATTAGTAAGGGAGACACAGGCATTTATTTAGAGTCAGGGACACAAAAAATTAAGATTAGTCACTCTACCTTTACTAAAAACGGAGAAACCAGTTATAACCCAGCCAAAAGATACCGTATTAATCGTTTAATCAATGGACGCGAAGCCATTGCTATCGATTCCTCTGCTCATAATATCATTGAAAACAATACCTTTATCAATAATGAAGGAGGTGCTATCTTTATCTATAAAAATTGTTATGAACGTTATACTGATGCGTCTCAATTACCACGTTATCAAACGTCTGATCATAATATTATTAGAAAAAACCACTTTAAAGATGAAGAGAAAGGGGTTTGGATCGCTTCTCGACAAAATCGAAACCTTGAAAATTTTAAATGCGGCGATCCTGCTATGTTGATTAGTAGTGATAACAAAAAGTATTATCAAGACTATGCTAAACATAATCTAATTAGCCATAATACTTTTGATGATGTTAAAAAAGGGGTCATTGTTCAGGATGATTTAAATACCATTTCCGATAATCTCTTCAAAGGCACAACCCGTAATGACGTGATCATAGGCTCAGAAATTCGAACGCGACAACTATCACACCCCGTGACAGGAACAACCGTTAAAAATAATCGTTTTAGCAGCACGGCTAATCCACACGTAATACTACGCTTCAAACCGATTAAAAATACCTTCTCCAGTAATCAACCTGCCGTTTCTATTGAAGCCAGTTCAAAATAAACAGGAAATAAAGAAAAATCATAGCGTTCTTAAATGACTATAATCACGAAAGTTTTAAAATGGCTGACTTTTTCAGCCTGAAGGGATAATCAAGCCTCTAAAAAAACACGTCCAATTCATTTCAAAACTAGGAGTATATGATTGTTTATTAATCTATATTAAATCGTAAGCGGCATCGATAAGGTAGAGTAGGGCTTGGTTCTTCTCCTTTACCTTATTTTTAGACAATGTGATTATGAAATTAAATTTTTTTGCTGTCTTGTGCTTTTCTCTCTTTAGTCTGATATTTGCTTCAACTAGCTTTGCGGCTGATGCTCATGAAGATTTAACCAATACATCCGCTGAAAAATGTGGCAAGTGTCATGAAACCATTTATGAACAATGGAGTGAATCACTTCATGCACAAAGCACTGCTTTAAAAGACCCCATTCATGGCACATTTTATCGGGCTGTTGTTGGTGATCCTCAGAAAGAAAATGTAGTCACTAAAAGTGGAAAATACCCCGTATGTTTGCAATGTCATGCACCTGAAGCAGCAAAAGCTAAAACTACAAAATTGGATAAAAAGAAAATTTATAATGAAGGTGTAACCTGTATTAGCTGTCATACCTTAACTAAATACAAAGGCACCGTAAAACCTGATGGTGGCTTACGTTTAGGGATGAAAGCCTACGAATATTCTAAAACCGATCTACAAGGCCCGATGGGAACTGAGAATAACCGAGAGCATCATCAAAAATACGGTCAAGATGTTGTGCCAAATGGCGGCTTGATGAAAACATCAGATGCGTGTATGGGTTGTCATGATCAACGTCCTAATGCGAATAAAGTATCACTTTGTCAAACAGGCGCTGAGGTTAAAGTCGCTGGTGGTTCTTCGACATGTCAAACCTGTCATATGCCGACTACTAGCAAAGGGATCACAAGCCACGCAATGATGGGGGGACATATGAAAGAGATGGTGTCCAGTGGTTTAGTGCTAACACTCAAAGCTAAAAAATCAGGAAACAAAGCAAAGGTAACCGTTATTTTGCAAAATCTATTGCCTCATAACTTCCCAACTGGCGCACCATTTAGAAACTTCTACGTTAAGCTAAATGCCTTTGATAAAGAGGGTAAAAAGGTCTGGAGCAGTACTAAAAGTCACCCCATGAAAGATGACAAACAGGCTATGTTTATGTATACCATTGGCAATGATAAAGGTCCATCATCCCCACCAACAGCGACCAAAGTACTGGGGGATACGCGTTTAAAACCAAATGAAACCAGAAAATTAGATTATGAGATTAAAGAGAAGGGTGTAGTCACTATTAAAGCAACGGCATACTACGATTTATTATTGAACCCAATTAAAAAGAAGTTTGCGGATAAGTTGCCTGCTCATTTAATGAAACCACAGATTATAGCAAGAGCAAAAGCGACATTATAAGGTTCAAAACACAATGGCTAGGGCCCCTCGATTTAAGTGATCAACACTCCATTTGCTGATCATTTTAAAGCGTCAACGGTCATTGTGGATGACCACTATTCTGTTAGGGCAGTGTTTTCAGGTTTCTGTGGAATCAGGATTAAACTAACCCTACTGTATAGTCGCTTAATTTGTTCTTTTATTATATTTTAAAAAAGAGGTCAGTGCGCTTATTTTAAACGGCAATAACACCACTAACTGGGGACGTTTCTACCGTTACCCCTAATTTTTTTAGTAAAATATTATCGTGATTTTCTACAGGGTTATCCGTCGTTAACAAACGATCACCATAAAAAATAGAGTTTGCACCCGCCAAGAAACACAATGCCTGCATTTCATCATTCATTTCTGTTCGTCCAGCAGAAAGGCGTACGTAGGACTGAGGCATTAATAAACGTGCTACAGCAACCGTTCGAATAAATTCAAACGAGTCTAAACGATCAATACCATCTAATGGTGTTCCTTTAACTTGGACTAAGTCATTGATAGGAACAGAGGCAGGATGTTCTTCTAAGTTGGCTAATTGTTGCAATAATCGCGCACGATCATGACGCGTTTCTCCCATTCCTAATATCCCTCCCGAACACACATTAATATCCGCATTACGAACATACTCTAATGTCTCTAAACGATTTTGATAGGTACGGGTAGTAATCACATTGCCATAAAATTCGGGCGAGGTATCTAAATTATGATTGTAATAATCTAAACCTGCATCTTTTAAGCGCTCTGCTTGCGGTTTGTTCAACATTCCAAGCGTTACACAGGTTTCCATTCCTAAGTCTTTGACCGCAGAAACCATATCAATGACTCGATCTAAGTTTTTATCCGTAGGATTACGCCAAGCAGCTCCCATACAAAAACGGGTTGATCCTGCCTTTTGTGCCGCTTGGGCTGCTTCAACCACTTCAG
>JAGLBW010000185.1 GCA_023146545.1 Cocleimonas sp. | reverse complement strand
TAAAGTGTACTCCTCTAAAGCAAATCGTATTGTGAATTACCCTGCAAAATCACTGTGTCGAGGGGTTACTCAGGCTAAAAATGCCAACCTTTGTGCGCAACGTGCAACTGTAAAGATCAAAGCGAGAGCGCTTGATGCTAATACCGCGTTCTATCGTGACGCGAAGATAGCCCCTAACCAATTATTCAGAGGCAAAGAGTTTGTACTCACCATCGGTGCACGCTGTAAACTTTATGCCTCAATACCAGGTCCGAATATCAGTAAACGTTGTCCTTCAGCATTAAGGGGACTCGATTTCAGCAAAGACTTTAAACCTCAGCTTGGTGGAAACCGTCCTTTAAATATACTGGAATATACACTTTCAGGTCGTCCTTTAGGCTTATCCATTGATTCAGGGGTTGGTTATGCTGCCATCAACCCAGGTGCGGCACTTCAAGCTGTTAGTGGAAAAATTAAGCTCACCGTTGAAGGTACAAAGGCTAAAACGAGTAGCAAAAAGTTAAGCTTTGATACTCGCTCACAACGTTTTACGGTCACAGAAGATGTTAATCGTGGTCAAGGTGCTTGGGGAATTCAACTCAAAAAACCAAAATATAAGGTTGGCGTACGGGTTGTCCCCCGCTTAGAGGTTGAAGTGGGTGTCGATTTAGGTGTTTACGAGTGGGTTAGAACCTTTGGTCCTTATGATGTTGATGCTGTTGCGATTAATCTTGGGAGCTTCACTTTTGACCGCCATAAGGGTACAGCATCCTCGTGGAATTTACCGATTGATACTCGATTAGAGCAGTAATGGACACCTCTTATTGACAATGAAATAATAAAGGTTGTGCAAATGTTTTGCCATTCCCGTATATTTCGATAGGAATGGTAAAGGATAGCCCTAAAATTGAGTCACCCTTCTGATTATTGCTTAAAAAAAATAATAATTATAAGATACTTGCTGGCTTAACTTGAGCATTCGCAACCTTAGGTTGGCAATCGCATGACCTAACAAATCACTTAACAATAGGAAATATAATAATGGGTATTAGTTTAAAAAAAGGCGGAAGAATTAATTTAAGTAAAGAAGCACCGAGCTTAGATAAAATGACAGTAGGTTTAGGCTGGGATGCTAACCAAAGTGATACTGGTGGTTCATTTGACTTAGACGCTTCAATCTTTTTAGTGGGAGCAAACGGTAAAACAGCCAGTGATAGCGACTTCATCTTCTATAACAACTTAAAATCAACAGACGGCAGTGTCCATCACCAAGGTGATAACTTAACAGGTGCTGGTGATGGTGATGATGAAAAAATAAATATCACATTATCAGGGGTTAATGACCTTACTCAAGAAATCATCTTTGTGGTTACCATTCACGATGCTGAAATTGGCAATAAAAACTTTGGACAAGTTTCCAATGCCTTTATTCGTATTGTTGATGATGTAACAGGCAATGAAATCATGAAATATGACCTTGATGAAGATTACTCAACAGAAACAGCAATTGAATTTGGCAAGCTATACCGTCGTGACGGCACATGGCGTTTCCAAGCCGTAGGCACAGGCTTTAATGCAGGGCTTCAAGGTTTTGTTGATAAATACACTGGGTAATCTGCAATGGCAATTAGTTTAGTAAAAGGTCAGAAAATCTCCCTTGTCAAAGACAATGGTAATCAACTCACCGCTTTTTGTGTTGGTGCGAACTGGGGAATGATCACCACCAAAGGTTTTTTCGGTGGTATAAAAAAAGAAGCGGTTGATTTAGACTTATCGGCAGGTTTTTATGATGGTAATAAAAACGTTCAAGGCATGGTTTATTTCGATGAGCTTAGCATTGCGGGTGTCAGTCACTCGGGCGATGATCTAACAGGTGATGCGGATGGTGATGATGGGCTTGATAATGAAGTCCTAAACATTGACCTTAGCAGAATCAGTGCTGAAGTGGATCATATTGTCTTTGTGTTGAATTCCTTCCAAGGGCATGATTTTGCAACGATTCCTTTTGCATCGATTCGGCTCTATGAAGGTGCAGCAACACAAGTAAACGCTGTTGTTGCAACGTATAATATAGCCAGTGATACCAAATATTCAGGTTATACTTCCATGATTCTAGGTAAATTATACCGTGATAATAACGAATGGAAATTTACAGCGATTGGTGAGCCAACACAAGACACTGAATTAAAGGCAACCTTACAAACTGCCGTTCAATATCTTTAAAATAGGTTTTTTATGTTAGATTTTAATCAAATTAAATCGAAAATAAGCGGTTTAGTAGACGATGCAAATCGTAAGTTTAAGCAGTACACACCTGAAAGCTTTTCTAAAGAGAAAAAATTTATCAATGCCATTGTCGGTAGCTTAGCGCTTATCACCATGGCCGATAAGAAGGCAGAAACACAAGAAGTACTTGCATCCATTGATTTAATTAAAGAAATAGATGAAATTACCGAACTTGAGATGACACAAGAGGCTTTAGAATTATACGAATACCATATTGAAGCATTATCTAATGTCATTGATTCACCCACGAAATGGGTTATGGCAGAAGCTAAAATGCTAATGGAAATTGGTAAAATTAAAGCTTATAACGAATACCCACCGATGATCGAGGGCTTGGTTGATTACGTTGCACAAAGTGACGGTAATTTAGGGGCACTTGAAATGGAAATGAAAGATAAAATTATGAAAGCAGTACGCTAAGCTAACTTTTATTTGATGGCATCGTTTGCCAATAATATTATTTAGACAGCAAATAAAAAAAGGGAAACAATATATTATATTGTTTCCCTTTTTCTATGGTCATGTTATTACTATAGTTTTTACGATAACTAATTTGTAAGAAAATATTATCGTAGGGTCTGTTGATGTTAGGAAGTGCATCAAATAATTGGGAGCATGATGTGCTTCGTTATTTGATTATTAGCGCCCCCTTTATAATATCGTCAACGGAGCATTGAGCCATAACCATTTTTACGTTTTCGCATGCCCATCAATAAACCAAAAGCGGTCATTAACGTAATCATAGATGTTCCGCCATAACTAACGAGAGGTAGAGGGACACCCACCACAGGTAAAATACCACTGACCATACCTGTATTAACAAACAAGTAGACAAAGAACGTCATACTTAAACTGCCGCCTAATAAACGTGCAAAGGTATCTTGTCCTTTTATTGAAAGTTGTAGACCTCGCCAAATAATAAAAAGATAAATGGTGAGCAATAAAATATTACCCAGCAACCCAAATTCTTCGCCAAAAACCGCAAAAATAAAATCAGTGTGTCGCTCGGGTAGAAAATCAAGCCGCGATTGATCACCATTAGCCCAACCTTTGCCATAAACCCCGCCAGAACCAATCGCAATGGTTGATTGAATAATATGATAGCCTGCACCAAGAGGGTCTAAAGTAGGATCAAGTAATGTCAGTACCCGTTGCCGTTGATAATCATGCATCCCGTAGAAAAACAATAATGGCGCGGCAATCAATGCAGATATGAAAACAGCAAAGAGCCATTTCCATGCAATTCCTGCAAAATAAATGACAAAGAAACCGGCACTACCTACCAATAATGCAGTTCCTAAGTCGGGCTGTTTAACAATTAATAACATTGGAATGGCTACCAGAGCGGTTGCGACTATAATGTCTTTGAAGCTCGGGGGAAGAATTTTATTCGAAAAATAACTGGCAACCATCATCGGTACAGCCAGTTTCATTATCTCTGAGGGTTGAAAGCGCAAACTACCAAATTCTAACCACCGTTGTGCACCTTTTCCCATCGTACCTTGTAGGATAACCAATACTAATAAAATAACACCGACCAGATACACCCAAATGGAAATACGATTCAATAACGTGCTGGATATTTGCGAAGTCAATAACATTAGCACCGCTGCAATGGCAAGGTGAACCAGATGACGGTTCATCATAACTATATTTTGACCGCTTGCACTGTATAGCGTTAATGCTCCTAAACTTAGTAGAATCAATAATGCAGTTAACAACACTAAATCAAGACGTGATAAAAGGCGGAAAACGGTACTAAAAAAACCAACTGATCTATCCATTTCGTTTTACCTTCCTTTTTTTCTTCCTGCGTTTCTTTCTACGTTTTTTTGATTTACGTGATTTCTTTAATTTTCTTGCTGCTTTTTTATCAAGTGCCTGTTTTATTTTCAGTGCTTCGGCTTCAGCTGCTGCTTTTTCTTCCGCTTCCTTTTTGGGATCGGGTTTTAAAAAGAAAGCATCCAGTAATTTTCGAGCTAAAGGTGCAGCAACTTTACTACCACCTCCTGCATTCTCTACAATAATTGCCAAAGCAATAATAGGATTTTCAGGTGGTGCAAAGGCAACAAACAGTGAATGGTCATGCAGTTTTTTCGCTAAACGAGAGGCATTATAGCTCTTGTTTTGTGCGACACTAAAGACCTGAGCTGTTCCTGTCTTACCTCCAAAACGATACTTTGCACCCGCCCCCGAACGCCTTGCTGTCCCCCCAGGCCCATGAACAACGTGTACCATCGCTCTAATCACTTCATCCCAATACCGTGTATTTCTAACCGCAATGGTAGGGAGCTGTTCGTGAGGGATTAATTCCGCAGGTAAATTACGTGAACTACGCACTGCCCGTAACACACGAGGGCGCATCCGCATTCCCTTCATTGCTACAGTACCGACCGCATGTGCCAGTTGTAATGGGGTTACTGTCCAATACCCTTGTCCGATACCAATATTGACGGTATCACCGGGATACCAGTTTTGATTGAAGCGTTTTTTCTTCCATTCAGAAGATGGCATAATGCCTGAACGTTCATGCGGTAAATCAATGCCTGTTTTACTGCCAAACCCAAAGCGTGCTAGCGATTTGGAAAACTTTTTAATGCCCATCCGATAAGCAAGATCATAAAAATAGACATCACAGGACTGGAAGATACCCCGTTGTAAACTGACGTGACCATGCCCTCTTTTTTTCCAACAGCGGTAACGGTGTCGTACTCCTGGAATTTGGAAAAAACCTCGCCCAAAAACAGAACGTCCTGTGGTAACGGTTCGCTCATCCAGCCCTGCTAATGCCGCCATCGGTTTAATCGTGGAACCTGGCGGGTAAGTTCCTTGTAAAGCACGGTTATAGAGTGGGCGACTCGGATTGTTTCTTAAACGATTATAGTTTTTATAAGAAATACCATTAACAAATAAATTAGGGTCATACATAGGCACTGATGCCATTGCTAAGACCTCTCCATTTCTAGGATCAATTGCAACTACTGCCCCATTGCTATCACGTGCTTGTAATAATTCCTCGGCTTTTAGCTGTAACTTGAGATCAATACTCAAAAATAAATCTTCACCTGCAATCGGTGATTTTTGTTTTAAAACGACTTGGGGTTTACCGTGAGCATCGACTTCAACAGTTTTAAACCCCGATTTTCCATGCAAGCGGGTCTCGTAAAACTTCTCAATCCCTGATTTACCAATATGGGTAGAACCGTTGTATTCCTTTTTATCGATATTTTTTAGATCACGTTTATCAATACGTCCAACATAGCCGATCAAATGACCTGCAACTTCAGCTAGCGGGTAACGGCGTTCCATACGTACATTAATTTTAAATCCAGGAAAGCGGGATTGATGCACAGCAAAGGTGGCAATTTCTTTGTCAGTTAAACCAGGACGTAACACCACGGGTAAAAAACGTGAATTTACGCGTAATTTCTGCCGAAATTTCTTAATAGACTGTGGGCTCATCGGGATGAGTTTATTCACCCGAATTAACTCATCATCCAAGTCTAATACTTTGTCTTTAGTAACTTCTAGGACATACTCAATATGATTGTCAGCAAGCAAAATGCCATTGCGATCATAAATTTGCCCACGAACAGGTGGAATAGGAATGTGTTTTTGGTAGTTTTCTTTAGAAAGTGCCGTATAGTGATCGTAATGATTTATTTGCAGTATCGTTAGTCGAATGATAATCCCTAACAGTGCAAGAAAAACAAAAAGTCCTGCAATAAAAGCTCTAGATCGAAATAGGCTTAACTCATCTCTTTGATTATCAAATGTTTCTTTATAAGGCATGAAGTCGTCTGAATGATGAAAAGAAGGAATGAACCAATAAATAATTTTAAGCAAAGCAGAAGTCAGTTCTATTGCTATTTTATTCTTTTTAATCGCTTAGAGAAGCCTATAACCGATCATCTGATGTGTTTTTGATGCAAAAAACATCATTTTAAGTGGGAGTCAAAGGGGAATTAGCATCGGGACGTTATTTTAAGCAGGTTCCTTAGCATTGACAATGCGCTTAAACTACCAATAATCAATAGAACTGAGTACTATTGATACACATTAAATTATTGTTTAAAAAATAGGTCAGCGGGGCATTATACCCATAAGGATACAAATAGTTGTGCTTTGTCGCATTAAATTTTGTAATAAGTTTTGTTACATTTTTTTATGAGTAAACATAATTTAACGCACGGAGAGGTAGATTCCTTACCTTTGTTACTCAAACTAGCATAAGCTTTATCGCTTAAGTTTATCGCTTCCCGTAGGATTTTCATATGAAAAATAAAATACTATCCTTGTTATTGTTTAGCTTTCTAATCTTTTTCTTACCATCCTGTATCACTAACACCGAGAGAAATTCAACAAGCCGTATGCCTATAGAAAAGACAGAAAAGCAACCATCAATAGAAAATAAAGAAGAAAAAAATCAAACGTTAACGGCTCAACAACTTAAAGATCAAGAATTTATCCAAAAATTAGTAACGCTTCAAACCAAGCAACCAAGCGAAGATGCTCAACAATTTATAGCAACAGGCGATAAGCGTTTTATTGCTAAAGCAGGACGTGGAATCAATATTCCAGGCATTGATGACAAAACGTATCAAAGTATAAAGCATCAATGCAGTTTGCGTTATGTCGATGGTTTTGGTGATCTACTTTATGGAAAAAACCACCGTCGTTACTACGATGCTATCGTCGATTATGCTAAAGCTTACAATGCCGTAATTTTAAAAACATGCCTGAAATAACGGATATTACGCCCTCTACTAAGGAATGAGGGAAAGGAATGAGGGAGGGG
>JAGLBW010000184.1 GCA_023146545.1 Cocleimonas sp. | reverse complement strand
TATTTTTTTTAATTTGTTTGGAAAACTTCTTATTTCCTGTTGGTTCTCTATTTTTTATATCGCTATTATTAAAGCGCAAACAATTCATTCGCTAACGCTTGAAAATGATAGCGATAACCCAACTGTTTAAGCTATGGGAACGTGTATCAAACCTGTTCCTCGTTGTAGGATAAATAAGCTACTGGAGAGTTTGTGAAGCAATATAGAGGAACGACCATTGTATCAGTGCGTCGTGGGGATAGCGTGGTCATTGGTGGAGATGGTCAAGTCTCGTTAGGCAATACGATTATGAAAGGTAATGCCCGTAAAGTGCGTCGTTTGTATAATGATAAAGTGATTGCAGGTTTTGCAGGGGGAACGGCGGATGCGTTTACACTCTTTGAAAAATTTGAGGGTAAATTGAATGCCTTTAATGGGAATCTTACCCGTGCGGCAATTGAGTTAGCGAAAGATTGGCGTACTGATCGGGGAATGCGTCAATTGGAGGCATTATTAGCCGTTGCTGATCAAAAAACTTCCCTCATTATTACGGGAAATGGGGATGTTATTGACCCTGAAGATAATTTAATTGCGATTGGCTCTGGCGGGCCGTTTGCGCAATCTGCGGCACGGGCTTTGTTGGATAATACGGAGTTAAGCGCCCGCGATATTGTAGAAAAAAGCCTCGCCATTGCAGGTGATATTTGTATCTATACCAATCACAATCGAACCATCGAAGAATTATAATTTTTTAAGAGAATAGCCTTCATGTCAATGACCCCTAGAGAAATCGTCGAAGAATTAGATCAACACGTTGTTGGGCAAGCGAATGCTAAACGAGCGGTTGCCATTGCGTTGCGTAACCGTTGGCGGCGACAACAATTAGCGGATGAACTCAGTATTGAAGTAACGCCTAAAAATATTTTAATGATTGGACCGACAGGCGTAGGTAAAACAGAAATCGCACGACGTTTAGCGCGTTTAGCCAATGCACCTTTCATTAAAGTAGAAGCGACTAAATTCACTGAAGTCGGTTATGTGGGCAAGGAAGTGGATTCGATTATCCGTGATTTAGCCGATGTTGCGGTAAAATTAACGCGTGAACAAGCGGTTAAGAAGGTACAACACCGTGCTCAAGATGCTGCCGAAGATCGTGTCTTGGACATTTTATTGCCTCGCCCCAAAGCAGAAATGCAATCTGCTGAGGGTTGGTTAGATACAAGCGAGAGCAGTACCTCTAACTCTACGCGTCAAAAATTTCGTAAAAAACTACGCGAAGGACAATTAGACGATAAAGAAATTGAAATTGAAATATCAGCGACGCCAATGGGTGTCGAGATTGTAACGCCGCCAGGTATGGAAGATATGGCGAATCAATTACAAGGTATGTTTCAAAATCTAGGCGGTGCTAAAACCAAAAAACGTAAGTTGAAAATCAAAGACGCATTGAAAGAACTTGCTGAAGAAGAAGCACATAAAATGGTCAATGAAGAAGACCTAAAAGCCCGTGCGATTCATAATGTAGAGCAAAATGGCATTGTCTTTTTAGATGAGATTGATAAAGTAGTGCGCAAAGGTGAGGCAGGTGGAGCAGATGTTTCGCGTGAGGGCGTGCAACGTGATTTATTGCCTTTAATTGAAGGCAGTTCCATTACTACCAAACACGGTATCGTGAATACGGATCATATTTTATTTATTGCATCAGGTGCCTTTCACCTTGCTAAACCTTCTGATTTAATTCCTGAATTACAAGGTCGTCTTCCGATTCGTGTGGAAATGAAGGCACTCACAGCACATGATTTTGAACGTATTTTAGTCGAACCGAATGCTTCATTAACAGAGCAGTATATTGGTTTGCTAAAAACAGAGGGCGTAGATTTAAGTTTTACAGATGCAGGGATTAAACGTCTTGCAGAAACCGCTTTTCAGGTGAATGAACAAACTGAAAATATTGGTGCGCGCCGTTTACACACGGTCATGGAACGTTTGCTCGAAGATGTTTTATTTAGAGCGCCTGATTGTGAGCCTGAATTGGTTATTGATGCGGAAGCGGTTGATCAATCATTAGGAGATTTGGTACAGGATGAGGATTTGAGCCGTTATATTTTGTAGGGCTAATCGGCTTTATAACAAAAATCGAGGTAAAATGATTTAACAACTGTGCTTTTAACAAGGAATTTATCAATGACACCGACAAATATTGCTTTGCATCAAACCTCTCGGGTTTTAGAATTAACATGGCCTGATGGGATCACCCATACTTTAAGCTGTGAATACTTACGTGTTTCATCACCGTCTGCGGAAGTTCAAGGGCACGGGCCAGGGCAGGAAAAACTGCAACTGGGTAAAGAAAATGTCAATATTAAAGCGATTGAACCCATTGGACATTATGCGGTAAAGCTGGTGTTTGATGATAATCATGACAGTGGTTTGTACGGCTGGGATTTATTGCGTGGCTTGGGTGATCATTATGAAGAAAATTGGGAAAATTACTTAAAAAAATGTGAGGACGCAGGCTATGTGCGAAAAGCAATCGGTCAAATTATCTGATGCCCTTGATAGATTAAAATATAATGCCGATGGGTTAATCCCTGCCATTGCTCAACAATATGACACGAATGAAGTCTTAATGATGGCATGGATGAATCGAGCCGCGATTGAAGAAACCCTAGCAACGCAACGAGTGTGTTATTGGTCGCGCTCACGTCAAGCGTATTGGCGTAAGGGTGAAAGTTCGGGACAAATACAATTATTTAAAGCCTTAAGGATTGATTGTGATGCCGACACCCTATTAATTAAAGTCGATCAAACAGGCGCCGCCTGTCATACAGGGCGGCGCGATTGTTTTTACCAAGTGGTTCAAGGTGATGATGTGATTGTTGATCGCAAACCCATTGTTGACCCTGAAACACTGTATCGTTAATGAAATCCCTTCTGATGCTGTTTATCCGAGGCTATCAACTGTTCCTAAGTCCTGTTTTAGGGAGCAGTTGTCGCTTTGCACCAAGCTGTTCACATTATACCCATCAAGCGATTGCACAGCACGGCGCAATCAAAGGCACATGGATGGGGATCAAGCGTATCTTACGTTGTCACCCTTGGGGTAAAGGCGGTTATGATCCTGTCCCGCCTGCTAAACCTTCGAAAAAGTCATCGTGGTTTGAATAAAAACCAACAGATCTAATGTCTTCAAGCAGTTTATCCTTAATTTAGTCCATTCCTTATAGTCTCTTCACCCCAAAGATTTTGTAGTCTATTACACTTCTTACAAGGCTCCCTCGTATAATGTGAGCCATTCTCTTTCTCCCTATTATGATCACTACAGAGGCTAACTGTTGTATACCTTACTTACTCAACGTTTACAGAATATTGAACATCATCAACTGCAAGCCTACCTTAAGGATGCGCTAACAGGTTTAGAAAAGGAAAGCCTGCGTGTTGACCCTAAGGGTCATATTGCACAAACTGCTCATCCTAAAATATTAGGATCAGCATTAAAAAACTCTTGGATCACTACAGATTATGCTGAATCGTTATTGGAGTTGATTAC
>JAGLBW010000183.1 GCA_023146545.1 Cocleimonas sp. | reverse complement strand
TATCAGGCTCGTCATCAACAATAAGGACAAGATAGTGATCCACAGGTGGCTGAATTAATAGTGACATGGTTGTCATTTTCTCCCTAGCATTAGTATTTTTAATTATTTTAATGAGGTTAACGTGACATCAAAAATCATCTAACCCCTATTAGCATCACTTATAATAAAGTGAATACGATCATAAATATAGGTTTGAAATGACTTATTTTCTGTGATTTTTTAACATAACAAAGAACCTAGAGCGTTTTTTTAGAGGGTATGATTGATATTGACGTTAACGAGCATCTCAATCGATCAGCGCTAGATCCTTCAAAAATAAGACCTTGGAGAAAGGTCGTTACATTTCTTAAAGGTTTGAAAAAAATAATTTTTATTATCATTGACCCTCTCAACCGCTATAACATAGAGACTATAGTGATTGAGAAAATGAACTGATTAACCCACCAAAATGGTCATAAATCAGCTAAACATACCTTTTAGCATAAAGAAGAATAAAATCGACAAGAGCGCGCCTGCTGGCAGTGTAATAACCCATGACATAAAGATATTACCCACAATACGCAGATCAATCGCCGCGATACCCCTTGCTAAACCGACACCTAATATCGCCCCCACTAGCGTATGGGTTGTGGATACAGGCAAGCCCGTATAGGACGCGAGAACAACCGTGGTTGCTGCCGCTATTTCTGCTGCAAACCCACGGCTTGGAGTGAGTTCAGTTATATTTTTACCCACAGTTGCAATCACCTTATAGCCCAGTGTTGCCAAACCGATCACAATACCAATGCCACCGACTAAAAGCACCCAGCTTGGCATGGAGGATTTAGAGGCTAACTCACCGCTATCAGCAAGACTAATCACAGCCGCCATCGGCCCTACCGCATTCGCCACATCGTTCGAACCATGAGCAAACGCCATTGCAGAAGCGGTAAAGATCATTAGGATAGCAAATATTTTTTCAACATTAGCAAATTGAGCCCGTCGCTCGCCGCTTTCGTCATAGTTTATTTTACGAATCAGTAAAATTCCAATAAAGGCAATAATACCCCCCAAAATAGCCGCATAGACAAACTCCATCCCGCCATTAACATCCAAACCGACGTGCTTTAAACCCTTTTTAATCGTAACGAGGGCAATCACAAAGCCCACGATAAATAAATAGACTGGTCCGTATTTAATCGCATTTTTTAGCGGATCGGTGGTATTCATAATCAGTTTTTGAATACTCATAAAGACAGCAAAGGCAATACTGCCTGCGAGGAGCGGTGAAACAACCCAACTCATCACGATGCTACCCACTTTTGTCCAATTAACCGCATCACCACCAACACCAACCGCTGCAAAACCAACGACAGCCCCCACGATACTGTGGGTTGTAGAGACAGGCCAACCTTTCAGGGTTGCAATTAATAACCAAGTACCTGCAGCTAAAAGAGAGGCTAACATGCCCCAAATCAGAAAATTCACATTCCCTTGGAAGGCATCGACAGAAACAATCCCTTTACGAATGGTATTAGTGACTTCCCCACCCGCAAGATAAGCCCCTGCAAACTCAAAAATAGCGGCTAGAATAACGGCTTGTTTAATAGTAATCGATTTTGAACCAACCGATGTTGCCATTGCATTCGCTACATCATTCGCACCAATACCCCACGCCATAAAAATACCGAAAACGGCGGCGAGTGTGATATAGATCATGGTTGTATTAGAAAAGAAATCCATTGTGTATTCCTCCTTACCTTGCCAGCATTAATTGCAGTCGACTACCCACTTTTTCGGCATCATCTGCAACACATCCTACCCAATCAATCAAACGATAAGTAAACATAACATCCGTTGCCTTTAATTCATCCTCAAGATCATACAACATGGCACGTAATCTATTTTGCATACGGTCTGTTTCGGTTTCTACATCACTCAGTTCAATCAGCATTTCTTCAACATGATCTACTTCCAGCCCTCTAAAACCTGTTTCCACCAGCTCATCCAGCTCGTCAATAATCTTCAAAGCTTGTTGTACAGTATCAATACAACGCCTTGTATATTCTATGAAAAGTGGTTGCATTACAGAAGGAAGTAGCATTTTTCGCCCAACAATCAAACGGGCAATGGATTTACCTTGGTTGGCGATTTGATCTTGCATTAACAAGACATCTAAGAGGTCACGACGATCAATTGGCATGAACAAGCCTCTAGGCAGCTGATGCCGAAGCGCTTTTTTCATAATATCGGCTTCATGCTCGCCTGCGACTAAAGCATCATGAGCGGCTTTAGTTTTTGCTTCATCTTGTTGATTTGCACCTTCAAATAAAGGAATAAGGTGCTCGATTGAGGTGTAAACACAGCGCATATGCTCCTGCAATGGACGAATAGGAGAGTGCCCGAACAACCCCGACATATAATTCTTTACCACCATAACAGTCACCTGTAACAAATAAGGTGCTATATTTTATGATTTATATTAAATAACGTAAAGGGGGTCTCTTTAGATATTGCAATTAGACTTTGTATAGCGTAAAGCGTCTTTTGATCAACAGCGCGGAAGGCGGTCATACAAGGTGGGAAGACGCTAAGAGGCTGAATCATTAAGACTATTTTTGCATTATTATTGTTACCTTTTTCAATACAATTAAGGCCGTACTTTAAGCCTTAAAGTAGCCTGTAGGATCGGTGACTTCGCTTTATTTATTCTACTTTACATTCGAGATGAAAAGTTCCTACTCTATTTTGAGCACGATCTATCAAAAAACGTACCCTGCTTGTTTAAATATCATCAAACCCTGCTTGTTTATACAACTCTTTTGCTTTGGCACTGTCTTGCTCAACACCATTGCCTTGTTCATACATCATTGCCAGCGTGGTCATTGAACCTTGCAAGCCTTGATCTGCAGCTAATCGAAACCATTTCACTGCTTTTGCACCGTCTTTTTTAAGACACTCACCGTCCATATACATAAACCCAATGCCGTGCTGTGCAATCGCGTAGCCTTGCTCAGCGGAAGCTTTCATCCATTTAACCGCCTCATCACTACTGGCACCGACACCTAAACCGTTTTGATACATAATAGCGACAAGGTGCTGGGCTTGGGGATGCCCTTTTTCAGCAAAAGGTGAGAGAAACTGCATTGCTTTGGAAAAATTTTTTCCTTCAAAAGCTGCCATTCCTGTTGAAAAATCCATTTCGTCTGCATCTGTAAATTCAGTCATCTTAGTTATTACCTGCGGGTGAATATAAATATATTATCCTGCGCTTGAGTATAAGGACAATACCGCTAGATTCAATATCCCTTAATACTTTCTGATTTTGTTACCCCTATGGAGGTATTCAGAAATCCTTATATACCCGTATACTCCTGTAGTCTATGAGTGAGATTACCCCAGAACTACACATGCGCCAGTGCATTCAAAAAGTTGCAACTGGTCCTGCTTACAGTAAAGATTTGTCTTATGATGAAGCGCGAGATGTAATGCGCATTATCTTAGAAGATGACGCTGATCCTGTGCAAACCGCTATTTTATTTATCGCGCTACGGATGAAGCGTGAGACAGATGAAGAGAATAGAGGTATTTTACAAGCCTTAATTGATACCGCGACCATTAGCACTGCGAATGTTGATGAGTTGGTTGATATTTCTGACCCTTATGATGGCTATACACGCGGCGTTCCCACTTCACCGTTTATGCCTGCTGTTTTAGCAGCCCTTGGGGTTAACGCTGTTTCACATGGCTTGGATTCCGTTGGTCCTAAGTACGGTTCAACCCATTACAAGGTACTAAAAGCGGCTGGAGTGGACGTTAACCTAACCCCTGAAGCAGCGACTAAGCAGTTAGAAACCATTGGTTGGACTTACATTGATCAATCTCAATTTGCACCTAAGTTGCACGATTTAATTCCATTACGCCAACGTATTATTAAACGCCAAGTATTAACCACAGTAGAAGTTTTATTAGGCCCGATTCGCGCTAAAAATAAAACACATTTTATGAGCGGCTATGTGCATAAGGCCTATCCCCCCATTTATGCTTCATTAGCCCGTCATTCGGGGTTTGATTCAGCGATGTTTGTTCGTGGGGTTGAGGGAGGAATCATTCCCTCATTACAACAATCAGGTCGCCTATTTTACTATCACGACAAAGGGGAAGAAAAACAGCGTGATTTATCACCAAAAGACATTAATATTAAAGCACCTACACGCGCTGTCACTATTCCTGACGCATTAACAACAGTAACAGAAGGCAAAGATGCTATCGCATCAAAAGTCGATGCTAATGAGCTGTCTGCCGTTTCAGCAACAATGGGCTTAGCCGCTCTAGCAGGCGAAAAAGGGCTTTATTATGATGCGCTGGTTTATTCTGCCTCAATCTGTTTAACGCATCTAAACCGTTATCAGACAATGTCTGATGCAGCCGACGCTGTAAAACGTGTTTTAGATAATGGAGACGCTTTAGCAAAGTTAAAAGCAGCGGCATAATAACACTTAACGATCAATTAGTTGTTATATTCACTGTGAATTACACGTTATAATTTTTATCTTTATTTGTTTACTTATTGTTTAGAGGAAAACGACAATGAATCAAGAATACTACAACACGACAGTTGAAATGGAAAAAGCAGGTGTTAACCCTGAGTATCTTCAGGGATGGCAGGGTGGTTACCTTATAAACGAAGTTCGCGAAGAGCAACGGGTTACAGAAGCTTATGAAGCGGGCTATGACGATGGAAAAGAAAGAAAAACAGACGGATACTCAGAGTGGGTTTAAACAAAACCCGTTAGGTGCTTGTTCTAAAGCAAGCTCTTAGAGTAACGAGTATAAAAAAAGCGGGCTTTATGTCCGCTTTTTTTATACTTTAAATCCCTAAGAAAAAATTAGGCTCTAATATCAACAGAATTTAGTTTTTATCTTGGTCAATAATTTTATTTTCGGTGATCCAAGGCATCATTGAGCGTAATTGATTACCGACCACTTCAATACCATGCTCTGAATTTAAACGACGTGCCGCAGTCATTGAAGGGTAGTTTGATTGTCCTTCTAAAATAAAACGTTTCGCGTACTCACCCGATTGGATATTCTTTAACGCATCACGCATCGCTTGACGTGACTCTTCATTAATCACCTTAGCACCCGTAACATACTCACCATACTCCGCATTATTCGAGATGGAGTAGTTCATGTTCGCAATACCGCCTTCAAACATCAAATCAACGATAAGCTTTAGCTCGTGTAAACATTCAAAGTAAGCCATTTCTGGCTCATAACCTGCTTCAACCAAAGTATCAAAGCCAGCTTTAACTAACTCAACAGCACCACCACATAAGACGGCTTGTTCACCAAATAAATCAGTTTCACATTCATCACGGAAGGTTGTTTCGATAATGGCAGTACGTCCACCACCAATACCTGAAGCATAGGATAAGGCAATCGCTTTTGCTTTCCCAGAAGCATCCTGCTCTACCGCAATTAAATCAGGCACGCCGCCACCACGGGTAAATTCAGAACGCACGGTATGCCCCGGCGCTTTGGGTGCAATCATAATAACATCAAGGTCTTTACGAGGAACAACTTGGTTATAAATGATAGAGAAGCCATGTGCAAAGGCAAGCACCGCCCCTTGTTTAATATTCGGTTCAATTTCATCGCGATAGAGAACCGATTGAAACTCATCAGGTGTTAAGATCATGATCACTTCAGCAGAGGCTACTGCATCAGCAACATTAGAGGTTTTAAGCCCGTAGCCTTCAGCCTTAGCAATAGAAGGTGATCCATCACGCAGACCCACAACAACATCAACACCCGAATCATTTAGGTTTGCGGCATGCGCATGGCCTTGTGAGCCAAAACCAATGATGGCTACTTTCATTCCTTTAATAATTGAAAGGTCGCAATCTTTATCGTAAAAAATATTCATTATTATATATTCCTTAAATACAGTAATTTAAGGACAGAGAATCGTGCTAGTACCCTAGAAGATCCTGCGTTTTTTTGTTTTTTGTTAAATAACATCAGCATCATGGCTCTATAACTGAATACAAAACATACTTTTTGAGTTATTTTGGCAGGAACAAAAGGCATAAAATCAGAGCATTAGGAAAAAAAATTTACGTTTCTCTATCCTAGATAGTTAAGCACCCTCACCCTATAAATAATATTGAGAGGGTACTTAGGGCGTTAGTTTATATTTTTAGCGCACTGTTTCCGCGTGATATTCCCATGCAACCCGAACGCACGACTTCCAAGATATTATGATCTTCAACCGCAGCAATAAAAGCATTGAGCTTATTACGATCCCCTGTCACTTCAATCGTGAAGGTTCTGCTTTTCACATCAATAATACGTGCTCTAAAAATATCAACGAGACGTTTAATCGCACCACAAGCAGCCATATTATTAGCGCTAACTTTAATAAACATCATTTCCCGCTCGATAGGGTTATCTTCGGATAAATCATAGACTTTAACCACATCGATGAGTTTATTCAGTTGTTTTAAGATCTGCTCAACAATGTCATTGCTACCGCAGGTTACTAAGGTCATTCGAGATAGGCTTTTATCTTCAGTTGGTGCAACAGTGAGTGACTCTATATTGTAACCCCGCGCAGAAAACAAACCTGCAACGCGAGATAATGCGCCCGCTTCATTTTCCATTAAAATAGAGATTACATGACGTTCTTCTTTGATCATACTCATGCCCATTACACCAAAATCATTTCATTTAAACCTGCACCCGCAGGAATCATTGGATACACATTACCTTCTTGTTCGGTAACAAAATCCATAAAGACTAAGCGATCTTTAAGTGCTAAGGCTTCTTTTAATGCACCTTCAACATCTTCATTTTTCTCAATCCGCAGTCCCACATGGCCATAAGCTTCCGCTAACTTCACAAAATCAGGTAAAGCTTCATTATAAGACATAGCATAGTTTTTCTGATAAAAGAACTCCTGCCATTGCCTGACCATTCCTAAATAGCCATTATTTAAAGAAATAATTTTTATCGGCAGTTTGTATTGACTACATGTTCCAAGTTCTTGAATACACATCTGAATACTGCCATCACCTGTAATACAAGCAACCTCTGCATCAGGGTGTGCCAGTTGCACGCCCATTGCCGCAGGCAAACCAAAACCCATAGTGCCTAAGCCGCCTGAATTGATCCAACGATTAGGTTGGTCAAACTTGTAGTACTGAGCCGCCCACATTTGATGTTGACCCACATCAGAACACACATAAGCATCTCCTTCGCTCAGCTCCCAATACTTTTGAACAACGTATTGCGCTTTAACCCGCTGAGTATTGGTATCAAACTTTAAACAGTCCTTAGCTTGCCATTCACTAATCTGCTTCCACCAGTGTCCTAAATTTTCTTGATCAGGCTGATCTCCTCGAATTTTTAATTCTTTAATCAGTGCTAATAAAACTTGTTTAACATCACCGACAATCGGTACGTTCACCATAATATTTTTAGAGATCGAGGCAGGATCAATATCAATATGGATAATTTTGGCATCAGGACAAAACTTTTCAATATTACCCGTGACACGATCATCAAAACGCGCACCAATCGCAATAATCAGATCAGAATGATGCATCGCCATATTGGCTTCATAAGTACCGTGCATTCCCAACATACCCACAAACTGCTTATCCGTAGCAGGGTATGCGCCTAATCCCATCAGCGTATTTGTAATGGGAAAATTTAGCATTTGAGTAAAGTCTTTGAGCTGGGAAGAAGCTCCCGACATAATGACACCGCCCCCCGTATAAATAATCGGTTGCTTAGCCTCTAATAAAAAATCAATCGCACGGCGAATCTGTCGTGTATTGCCCTTTAGGGTTGGATTATAAGAACGCATCTTAGGCGGTGCGTCATAATTAAACTCACACCGAGATTCGTTATCAGTAATATCCTTAGGAATATCAACCAACACAGGGCCCGGCCGTCCTGTTGTTGCAATATAAAATGCCTTTTTAATGGTATCGGCTAAGTCTTTAATATCAGTAACCAGAAAATTGTGTTTAACACAAGGTCGGGTGATACCCACAATATCAACTTCCTGAAAGGCATCATTACCAATCAAATGCCGATGCACTTGACCTGTAAAAACGACCAATGGCACGGAATCCATATAAGCATCCGCAATCCCTGTGACAGCATTCGTTGCTCCTGGTCCTGACGTTACAATAGCGACACCAGGCTTATCGGTTGATTTAGCATAACCTTCCGCCGCGTGTAGCGCTCCTTGCTCATGACGTGCAAGAATATGTTTAATTTTGCCTTCTTTTTCCGCTTTTTCCAGTGCGTCGTATAAAAAAAGCACAGCCCCACCGGGGTAACCAAAAATGGTTTCTACTCTTTCAGCCCTTAGACACTCAATAAAGATCTCGGCACCAGTAAGTTCCACTATTTTACTCCTGCTTATGTAGAGTTCTATCCTAAAACGCGTATTGATGCTTGATGATTAAACAAAAAAACACACCAACCTCAATACGCGTTAACAAACGATAGAATTTTAAAAGTTCAACATCATAATATGAAATAGAGTCAAATACACCCCTAGAATTAGAATGTTCCCTGCCTTTTCATATCCCTTAAGGTGTAGTGCTTCCTCAACTCAATTGCAAATAAATTTTACCCATTAATTGATAAAAAATATTTATCCAGCCAAGTGAAGCAACCACGAAATAACCCACTCCTGTATATTTACCCTTAAATACGGCATAATCGCCCCTTTTTCCAAGACTCCAAACGGGGCTTACCTTATCCATGTTTAAAATTATTACAGATTCCTCTGCTAACATTAAAAACGATGTCCTTTCTGGACTCACCGTTGCATTAGCCTTAGTTCCAGAGGCAGTTGCCTTTGCTATCTTGGCGCACCTGCATCCGTTAGTAGGACTTTATGCCGCGTTTACCATTGGATTAATTGCCGCTGTTATCGGCGGTCGTCCTGGCATGATATCAGGGGCAACGGGTGCAATAGCGGTCGTTGTTGGCGCTTTAGTGTTACAACATGGCGCTGAATACCTATTTGCTGCGGTGGTTGTCATGGGAGTCATCCAAATTTTATTCGGTGCCTTAAAGCTCGGTAAATTTATCCGATTAGTTCCTCACCCTGTATTCTTAGGCTTTGTTAACGGTCTAGCATTAGTTATTTTTCTAGCACAGTTGGAACATTTTAAAATAGAGTTACCCGACGGCACAAAAGAATGGCTGTCAGGCTCTACCTTATACATTATGTTCGCACTCATCGCACTCACCATGGCGATTATCAAATTTTTACCGCGCCTAACCACTATTATCCCCTCCACCTTAGCCGCTATTATTATTGGTACTTTAATCACCCTTGGTTTAGCTCACTTTTTAAATATTGATACGCGCTCAGTAGGTGATGTTGCCTCCATTAAAGGCTCCTTTCCACCGTTCCATTTACCTGATGTGCCGTTTGACTGGGAAACCCTGAAAATTGTATTCCCTTACGCCGTGGTTATGGCATTAGTTGGACTGATTGAAAGCTTACTAACCCTTAATTTAATTGATGAATTAACTGAATCACAAGGACAACCAAACCGCGAGTGCATTGGTCAAGGTGTTGCGAATACCGTAACGGGTGTTTTTGGTGGTATGGGCGGCTGTGCAATGGTCGGACAAAGTATTATTAATATACGCTCAGGGGGACGAGGACGACTTTCAGGCATTGCCGCCGCCCTCTTCCTATTACTCTTTATAATGCAAGCTTCTGAGCTGATCGAACAAATTCCCATTGCCGTGTTAGTTGGGGTTATGTTTATGGTGGTGATAGGAACCTTTGAATGGGGTAGCTTGCGTTTATTTGGAAAAATACCTATTGCGGACATTTTCATTGGCATTTCAGTGGCACTCATTACTGTTGTTTCTGATAACTTAGCCTTAGCCGTCATTATTGGTGTGATTCTCTCCGCATTGGTCTTCGCTTGGGAACACGCTAAAGAGATTAATGTCACCACCCGTATCAATCGCATGGGAGATAAAGTCTATGAGCTACACGGACCGCTATTTTTTGCCTCAGTACAAAACTTCCAAGATTTATTTAATCCAAAAAACGATACGGGTGATGTCACGGTTGATTTTAAAGACTCTCGTGTCACTGACCACTCCGCTATTGAAGCCATTGATAAATTAGCCGAACGTTATGAACGTGCTGGAAAAAGACTGCACATTATTCACCTTTCCCCTGAATGTAAAGGACTGCTAAAAAAAGCAGGTAGCCTCGTCGAAGTTAATGTCGTTGAAGACCCCAACTATCATATTGCAGATAACAAACAAGGATAATCGAAACCGCCATAGCGGATAACAATCCGCTATGGTTTGATTTTTTTAGGTATTTTCACTGCTTTATTGTAGCGTTTTTTGAAAATATTAACGCTAGAGTGGTCTAATGCTGTGTGTATTTTTTTCTTATCCTGCACGGTGAAGATATTCTTTTTAGTTAATTTTTTTATCATACGCTTGATATGTTGCTGTTCATTATTTAATGCTTTTTCCTCCTTTATTGTAAGTTGACCTTTATCACTCCCTTTTTGTATTCGTTGAGCTTGTTTATCTAAGCGAATACTAATGGTTAATTTATTTTTAGCCAAAACAGGGGCTGAAACTAGCCCGATTGAAATCACCGAGACGGCACTTAAAAAAAATAATTTATTCATTATAAAACCCTATATCAATTCTATTCGAAATATAAATCAGTGTTATTACCTAGTTTATAAGCAGTTGAAATAACTAAACTAAATCATAAAAATATTGAACTGATTATTATGCACCTGAATTGAAAATATTATTTCAGAATGGGTTCTTTCACAGATAAACGGTATTTTTTTCGGAACAAAGCAGATTATCTTGTAACAATTGATTCATTAAAATTGATATGCGTAAGCCAATAAAAGACAGGCTCAAATTTATCAAATACTGTTAAGTTCTCGAAAACCAGATAATGAGCAGAACTTAGAGAATTTAGGACAGCCATAATTATAGTTATTCCATATAATTTTATTATCTCGTCCATTGTTGTTTCTGGTGGTTGACTTTGACGATAGCTCTTAAATATTAGAAAATGTTTTTTCAATGGGATTAAAATCAGGCGAATAAGGAGGAAGGAATAGAATTTCATGTCCTTTTTTTTGCACAATTTGCTCTAATTTTTTTTGTTATGAAAGCAGGTATTATCTAAAGTAATGGTTGAATTTGGGCGTAATTATTTCAGTAAAAAAGACTGAAACCATTGGTTGACGAATGCCGTATTTGCCGAACAATCAAAAAGCATAGGCGCTAATAATTTTCCTGCCTGACGACCTAGAATTAAGTTGGTTCTAGGTCGTGTTTTCCTGAACGGTTTCCCTGTGTTTTTTGTCCTCGAAGAGCATAA
>JAGLBW010000182.1 GCA_023146545.1 Cocleimonas sp. | reverse complement strand
CCTGCGTTTAAAAAGGCTTCTGACTTTTCAGTTAACTCAGGTAAGACAGGCTTAAGGTAAGTTAACAACGCACGAAACATGTTGACTCCTTGAGTACAAATGCCTTGAACCTGATCCTTATGTACTTCGTCTTTAATCAAAACCCAAGGTTTGTTTTCATCAATGTATTGGTTAGCTTGATCAGCTAGCGCCATAATTTCACGCATAGCACGACTATAGCATCGGGTTTCATAAGCATCTGCAATGCGATCACTCGCATCAATAAATCGTTGATAGAGCGTAATATCAGGGAGTTCAGTGGAGAGTTGGCTGTCAAATTTTTTGTTAATGAAACTGGCGCAACGTGCTGCAATGTTGACTACTTTGCCGACTAAATCACTATTGATCCGCTGCTGAAAGTCTTCTAGGTTAAGATCAATATCATCTATGCTATTGCTTAATTTAGCAGCATAGTAATAGCGTAACGGTTCGGGGGGGAGGTGATTAAGAAAAACTCGTGCTTGAATGAAAGTTCCCCGTGATTTTGACATTTTTAAGCCATTTACTTTTAAAAAGCCATGACAATGTACCGCAGTGGGTTGTCGATAACCCGCTGACTTGAGAATAGCGGGCCAGAAAAGGGTGTGAAAATAGGCAATGTCTTTGCCTATAAAATGATGCACTTCAGCGTTTGAATCGGGATTCCAAAAGCTGTCAAAATCAATTGCATTTTGATCACAAAAATTTTGAAAAGATGCTAAATAACCAATTGGAGCATCCAGCCAAACATAAAAATACTTGTCTTCTGTTTCGGGTATTTTAAACCCCCAATAGGGTGCATCACGCGAAATATCCCAATCGCTTAACCCACTTTCAAGCCATTCTTTCATTTTATTAGCAATTTCTGTTTGAACGGATCCGCTTTCTATCCATGTTTTAAGAAATTCATCAAAATGACTGAGTTTAAAGAAATAATGTTCACTGTCCTTTTCAATTGGTGTGGCACCGGTAATAACCGAGTAAGGGTTAATGACATCAGTGGTGGCGTAGGTTGCTCCACAATGATCACAATTATCACCGTATTGATCAGCGGCCCCACATTTTGGGCACTCGCCTTTAATAAAGCGATCAGGTAAGAACATATTAGCTTCAGGATCGTAAGATTGTTTAATTATCTTTTGGCTAATATGTCCGCCTGCTTTTGCAGCAAGGTAAATGCTTTCAGACAGTAACCGATTTTCTTCGGAATGCGTTGAGTGATAATTATCAAATGAGATATTAAAATCAGCAAAATCGGCTTGATGTTCTATATTTGATCTGTCAATTAAGGTTTGTGGCTCAATACCTTCCTGCTGAGCGCGCAACATAATTGGTGTGCCATGAGCATCATCTGCACAAAGGTAATAGCAGGTATTACCTCGTAGCCGTTGAAACCTTGCCCAAATATCCGTTTGAATATACTCAACCATGT
This sequence comes from Cocleimonas sp., assembly GCA_023146545.1. Taxonomy (GTDB): domain Bacteria; phylum Pseudomonadota; class Gammaproteobacteria; order Thiotrichales; family Thiotrichaceae; genus JAGLBW01. Next base: position 14,751 of record JAGLBW010000182.1, on the reverse strand, counting down.
GTCCTAAATGAATCGGGCCATTAGCATAGGGAAGGGCGCTGGTGACTAAAATTTTTCGTTTGCTCATGTGCTTAAACTTCGTTGTAGTACGGAATATGATGGGATAGGGAGCGTTGGGTTATGCCCTATTTTTACAGGTTCGCTAAAATAACAGTTTGTCTATTTTATTGGTAGCGTGTTGAAGACAAAGGTTATCAAAAGTATAGTGCAGGTGGTCTATAACTTTATTGATCTTTACTTGTTTAGTAGCATGACAAGTGCCGAATATCCAAGTAGAGTGTAAGGGCGTATCTCTTTATGTTACAAATGGGGATGTTCGTTTTATGAGGCATTAAAATTTATCCGATGAATGCGCTTCATAAAGGATAATACTAATTTCTACTACCTAAATATTTTAGGTTTTTTTGAGGCTCACTTAAAGCTTAAAGGGATTTAAGGTGTTTCTGGAAATGATCTTACCAAAATGGCGAAGGATGATTGCTTCTAGCCAAGGTAGCAATATCATTTGCTAGAAATTTCCTTAATTTATAAAGCAACATGTTATCTCATAATGAGTGAAAATTTAGAGGCGGGATCAATATTTTGGGGTGTCAGAATCAAAAAGAAAAATGTTCTAACATTTTATTTAAAAGGCGCTTATTTATAGTATGCCAATCGCTAAATTTTTAGATAAAACCCAGTGCTTTGAATTGTTTTTGTCACGCTCCATAAAGACTTTGTACGGTCTCTTTAAGAGCCTTAAAGGAATGAAAATATAATAACTTCCTATTCTAGCTTGTCTTTTTGCTTCTAATGGTAAGTTATTAAACCTTCGTTCCTACGTTATTTAGTTGTCATTTTTTTAATGGTATAAAATGAGTTGAAGGTAAAGTAGATGAAGTACAAAATAATCGTTGCAGGACCCGTAGGAGCAGGTAAGACAACGGCGATCAATGCATTGACCAATGATAATGCATTTATGACAGATGTTGCGGTTAGTGATGAGGTGACGAGTTTAAGGAAACAGAATACCACCGTGGCAATGGATTTTGGTGTTATAAAGGTGAATGAAGAAGATACTGCCTACGTTTATGGGACACCGGGTCAGCAACGCTTTAACTTTATGTGGGAAATTCTCTCTGAAGGGGCGCATGGTTTAGTGTTGTTGCTGGATAATACACGAAATTATCCGTTTCGTGATTTGAAGTATTATGTTGAAAGTTTTTCCCCTTTAATCCAGTCACAAGGGTTAGTCGTGGGCGTAACACGCTCCGATGAAACAGATAAAGTACCTTTGGAAGCTTATCGACAATGGTTAAAAGAGCTGGAACTAGAAGCTGAGGTGCGTTTCATTGATGCACGAAAACAAGAGGATGTTGAATCACTTATTATTGATTTTATCAATCAAATTGATACGGGTGAAACGAAAGATGTTCCTTCTAATGTTATCCCACTCTCTGAAGATACACTGGAAAACACCGCTCCTGCCGTACCCGAAGAGAATAATGTTACTAACATCAGTCCTCCTCCTCAAACCATTGGCACCATGGAGACTCCAGAGACAGTAAGCCCTGTTGCCCCTATTCAAACAACAACCGTTGAAGAAGAGCCAAGCTATGCTACGAAAGATGCGTTGCAATTTGATGAATCTTCATTAAAACAAGTGGCTAGCTTAAAAGGGGTTGATGGTGTGACATTAACAAATTCTGTCGGAGAATTGTTGCATTCAACGATCAATGATGATGAAATCAATGAATTTATAGCTTTTTTATCAGGGATTACACCTGCATTAGAAGAGGCCAGCAATATGGGAACAATCCATCGAATTATGCTAAGAGGTCCTAGAGACGAAAACTTGACCGTTTTTGTTGAGGAAGAGCGTTCATTAGGGATTAGTTCGGATAAAGGGGTGTCTGTTCCTGCGTTAAGTCAAAAAATAGAGGACATGCTACAGTGGGTTTAGTTTGATGGAAAACATACTAAAAAATATCTCGTCATTACGGGGTGTGCATTATGCGTGTATCTATCGGGAAGGAGAAGAACCCGTTTCTACTTTTCCTGATAGTTTGAGCGACTCAATGACCTTATCGTATGATTTGATTGATCAAATCTTTGCGGCATTAAAGTCAATTAATAAATCACACAATGAAATTTATTTTTCAATTGGTGAAAAATTTCTTGTGGGTTATTTGATGCATGAGACCTGTGTTGCGATTTTGTTAACCGATAAGAATATTAATTTTCCTTTGGTTAATATGGGAATAAAGTCTGCGACAACAAAAATTCAGCGTAAAATAAAAGCGGAGCAAGAAGCAAAAATAGCGCGCTTAGCGCCACAACCTGTTGTAGCAGAAGTAAATGCTGCGCCCCCTCCAACCAATAAAGCGCTACAACCGATATTAGCGGAGCTGTCTACGGTATTGAAACAGTATTTAGGCCCTGCCGCTATTTTTGTATTTGAGGATGATGTTGAAAAATGGAAAAAAAGCTATGTTCAGAGTCATGAAAATATCCCCCATCTGATTACTATTTTACAAAAAAGCCTAGACCCTAACAAAGAGCAAGAGGAATTTGTTCAACGGGCGCAGATGATTGTTGAATCACTGCGATAGAATGCTTCTACGATGATGATATTGTATGTTTTTTGTACGATAAAGCTTTGTTGCAAATGTTATCCTTCTGTATGGATTTACATCACTAGTACCCTGAACGGTAAATAATTTTAAGCATTCTATCGCGTAAATATTCACGAATACCGCTTACGATGAGTTATAAATTAGACAGCATGGGGAATTACTAAAGACTCTGGCATAACGACATCATGAATCGAATATTTTCGACGTTACAAGGTGTTAAGAATCATTACGGTTTATTGTACGGGATAAAACAATAAACATAGAGAAGATATGAATAGTATAAAAAACAAGCTATTAGTAGTTTTGTTACTTGTGACCTTATTGCCAACACTTATTATTGGTGGCTATACCTTCCTTTCCACAACGGATTCTTTAAAAGAAAGCAGTCTTTCTGCTCAAAAAAATAAAATGCTCCTGATTCAAGAGCAAATTCACGGCTACCTTGATAATGTAAGTAGTGATGTCTTTTATCTAAGAGATTTTCCCGCACTCCACCTCTATTTATCCGCATTAGCCTCCGATAACAGCCATTCAGAACGCTTACTCCTGACTAACCTGCGTTCTAGCTTTGCTAAATTTTCAGCACAAAAGAAAATTTATGGCCAAGTCCGTTTCATCGATACTTCAGGCAAGGAAATTGTGCGGGTTAATCATAAAGATGATAAAACTAAAATTGTATCAACAACCCACTTAAAGTTTAAAAAACTTAGGGGTTATGTACAAAAAGCATTAGCACTTAAACACGGCAGTTTATTGATTACTCCTCTAGAACTAAATCGTGAGGGAGGAAAAATAGAAGTACCTTACAATCCAACCATTCGTTTTTCAACTGCTGTTTTTGATAAGAAAAATAAACGCCAAGGGATTGTGGTGCTTAATGTCAAAGCACAACATATTATTGAGATGATTAAATCTAAATCATCGAATGGCGAGCAACTGTTTTTTATTAATAACAAGGGGGATTACTACTATCATCCCGATGCGCTGTTAGCTTGGAGCAGTGAGCGAGAGTTTAATAAAACCGCTAATTTGTTTAGTGAGCATGGCGAGTTGAAAAATAAGCTCTTACATCATGGAGCCGTTCAAAATATAGAAACAGATGATAATATTGTGACATTTGCACCGATTGATGTCAGTAATGAAAAATTTCCATTAGGAACGGTTGTTAGTATCGTGCCAAAAAATATTATTTTTCAAACGGTCAGTAATTTTCTGTATGTATTTTTACTCGTTGCTCTTTTTGCACTGATATTAACGCTGGCATTAGCCTTTTTTCTTTCCAATTCAATTTCTAAACCATTGGTTCAATTAACAGAAAATGTGGAGAAATTAAGTATGGGGGATTTAGAAACACCGATTACCATTGACTCTAAAGATGAGATTGGTACGCTAGCAAAGGCGGTAGAACTGTTGCGAAAGTCAATGCAGATTCTAATGAAAAGAGCGAGTCATTAACAGCTCATTTTATGTGGTTTTATTAAGTTGATAAAAAAATAATTTAATGCTTAATTAATTTCCTATTTTGTAATTAGTTAGCGTATTATTTTAACCCTTCTATTAAGATGAGTGTTGAAGTAATACGTTAAGCATTTTTAACTGAGCGACAAATGAGTGTAGTTAACACCTATTAATATTATAGCCCCTATATTTTAAATATAGGGTTTTCAATATTATAAGTCATTGATTTTATCAAAAATATTGTATGAAAAACCCGATGCTTGAATGCTATTGATTATAATAAACCCTCCTTTATGGTGATGCTTTCCAAACTGCTTTAGTAAAGTAGAATAGCTTCCTGATATTTGTCAATATTTTTTAAACTAAAAATAGTTTTTATTCTATCTTAATTTCATGTCGTTAGCTTGCGGTTATTTTATTTTTTATTAATTCTTGTGTTATTTGTTTTTTAGTGCTAAAAAACAAATTTATAGGCAATTAAAACTATAATTTATTATAGGAGTAAAATATGATTAAGAAGATAATTTTCCTATCTATCACTTTGATTTTATTAGCAAGTATTATATTTCTTGTTAGCATTAATGAGCCTAGCTCAAGTAACCTATTAATAAAAAAAGATATTATTAATAACAAAGAACCTGAAGATAAAATAATAATGAAAAAAGAAACCGAGCCATCTGATGGGTTGCGTAATGCTTTAGAAAATGTTGTTCAAGATTCAATTGAAAAAGATATTCAAGATGCTGTGCAAGCAGAAATTGAGAAAGCTCAAAAATAGCGTTATAAGTTAGCTTATGGCTTCAAAGAGTGAACAATGTATCTTCTTTTGAATTTTATTATTTAAAAGGATAGAAGATTATCAATACTAGGAATAGGGGTATAATGAATGGACATTATTAATATTAGTTTGAAGATAGTGTTAAAGATATTTATTGCAGGGTTTTTTAGTGGTTTATTGCTTTTTTCAAACAGTTCTTTTGCAGAAAATAAAGTAGGCATTACTAAAGACATAAAAAGTTTAGATATACAGTATTCAGGAAAAAAAATAACCATTAAAAGAATTCAAAATACTAAAAATAAATTAACCAATGGTTTTGCTAAAACCTCTCGTGTTTGCCCTCCTTTTTGTATTCAGCCAATAGAAATCAACCCTAATATAAAGACAGTTGGAGAAGCTGAGTTATTATCTTTCCTTGATAATGAAGTAAAGAGTGGAGAAGGGTTGCTAATTGATGCAAGGTTACCAGAGTGGTTCGAAAAAGGAACAATTCCTGGTTCAATTAATATACCGTTTAGTATTCTTAATGGTGGACTAGAAAGTGAACACACACGTCGAATCTTAAAACTACTGGGCGCTAAAAAAACAGGTGATGATTGGAATTTTGATAAAGTTCAACAGCTCTTGTTATTTTGTAATGGATTATGGTGTGCTCAGTCACCTAGAGCAATTAAAGATTTGATTAAAATTGGCTATCCCGAAGAGAAAATGTTCTGGTATCGTGGCGGCATGCAGTCTTGGCAATTATTAGGACTAACCGTTATAACCCCTTAAATAAAAGAGAAAATTGATATGAAAAATATTATGATACCGATAGTATTAAGTTCTTTTTTTCTTTTAAATACTTCGATCAGTTTAGGTGCAGGAAAAGATAGCTCGTTTTTAAATGCTTTAAGTGATGAAGCAAAAGAAACCAGTATGGAAAAAGAAGCGGTGGTCGATAATGATGCGCCTGAGCCTTCCGTTACACCAAAAGCGAAACTAAATTATGATCGTTTGGAAAAAAATGTTGCTTCACAAATAAAAGGTTTGTTATCGAGTCATCATGGATCAACTCAGGATGACCGTGAGATTAAAAAGACACGTTCAAACTTAGAAAATGAGCTTGAAAAAATTGTATCTTCAGCATTATTGAAAGGAAGTAAATTAAATGATATCCGTCATGCCGTATCTGCCGCCATGACGGATATTAAAAAAGAGAATAAAACAGACGGTAACCTTTCCAATACTGTCGTTGAGTCCGCCTCAAAAGTATTGCAACAGATTGTCGGAGAAGAGCAAAGTGTTACAGAAATCTCCAAAGTCATTGCGGCAGCCTCTGGAGTATCAGCAATAGAGCGTGCTGATGATAAGGATAAAACTGTCACTGTCTTAAAAGGCGAAACGCTCTACCAAATAGCAAAGCGTGTGTACGGTACGGGCGCTAATTATCTTTCTCTGTACAAAGCGAATAGAGATACAATCACTGACCCCAATGTGATTCATGCGGGGCAAGTGTTTAAGTTACCGTAATGACTTGATGCTAAATAGCATAATGGTATAAGACATTGACAGCTTTAGCGTTGTTTTTATTCTATTTGTCAGCTAAAAATCTCGAACTCTAGTTTTAAAGTATCATGCTCTATTTTCTCCGTTTTAAGGCAGAGTCTCTGGCTGTTTTATTTAGACTAAACCTCTAATGTGACGAAATAATAGCAATTTGTCTTATCGATTCAGGTTAAAAATAATCTAAGCGTTTGTTATTATCAAATATTTAGTTTTAAATACCTAATAGGTGCTTTATGTCCCATATTATTGGAAAAGGTCATTGTTTGACTTGCCCCATACGTTATCGAAGCATATTTGCTAACTTGTCCGAAGAAACACTTAAGTCAGAGATAAAAGACTTTCACACTTCGATTTTAACGTGTAGATCAAATGATATTATTTATGAGCAAGGTGAACCATCAAAATATGCCTATACCTTACGAAACGGTTTAGTTAAATTAACCAAAAGCTTACCTGATGGTCGCACACAAATTGTAAGAATCCTTAAAAAGGGTGATCTTTTTGGTTTTGATGGATTTGCAAAAGAAGATTATAACCATAATGCGATTACGATTAGCCAAAGTGAAATCTGTCGCTTACCCCTCAGTAGTCTTGGCTTATTACGCTCTAAAAATACTGAAATTGATACCGCAATGATGACATCATGGATAAAAAATATTCGTGAGGCAGAAGATATGCTTTTGGAATTGGGTGCTAAAAAAGCCCCCGAAAAGTTAGCCAGTTTTTTATTAAAATGGTGTGAAGGATTGGATGATAGAGACTGGATCAAATTGGAATTATCACGTAGTGAAATAGGTGACCTGTTAGGCTTGACTATCGAGACCGTTAGTCGGTTTTTATCGGATTGGCGGCGACTCGGTTTTATAGAAGAGCTAAAAGGTTCTATCATTATAGTCGATTCTAAAGGTTTAAAAGAGAAAGCCTGTTCTTCAGGTTCTTGTTGAATTAAGCGTTTAAGATGGCGCATAATTTAAGTGAATAACCTATTTGAGGAGCAGAGGTAATATAACATTCTGAGACTCCCTTGTCTTTTTTAGCCTATTGAGAATGCTCCGCTTTGTTACGTAGAACGACTCTGCGTTGTAGGGATCTAGATTAGCTTAGTCGACACAAAAGTTTGCGTTATTGCTTCGATGGTTTTATCTTAGATGCACCGTCCATACCATTCTGTAATTACAATAGACTGTTTTTTAGGTCTTTCCCCCAGTGTTATTAGAATGGTTGTATCGTGTTTTAGCTAGAGCGCTTTTTTGAACTGTCTAGTGAATAAGGTGACCTCATCACAAACAAACATGAGGTCTGTTTTTTAACGTTATTGAATAGAAAATTGATCAAGAAACCCGCCGATATTCTTTGAATGTAAGAAAGAAAAATTTAATAAGCACCCAAATGCTAGTAAGGGTAAATTCTTAAATTTTTATTCCTAAGACCCCTAAGATACGCTATGAAACTAACACAACCCTTAAAAATATACCCGACCGCACTTCATGCCTGCTCTTATTTGCGAGGCGTTATTGCTCGAAATGCAGTGATTGACCCCAAGTTTCCAATGTCGCCCTCTGTTTATGACTATCTGATTAAATCGGGTTTTCGGCGTAGTGGGCAACAAGTCTATAAACCCTACTGTCAAAGCTGTACTAAATGTACAACAACGAGAATTAATGCATTAGACTTTAAACCAAGCCGTAGCCAACGTCGCAACTGGAAAGCCAATCAGGACCTTGTCATTGTGATTAATAAGGATGGTTTTAAAGACGAGTATTTATCTCTTTATGCTTTGTATTTAGAGGCGCGTCATGAAAATGATGACTACGAAGGGGTCGATGAATTTTTAACTTCAGATTGGTGTGATACAGAGTTTATAGAGTTTTATGCCGAAAATCAGTTGATTGGTGTCGCAACAATTGATCTTTTAGCTTCAGGTCTTTCTGCGGTGTATACCTTTTTTGACCCAACGGCTGGACATAAACGTGGCTTAGGCGTTTTTGCTATTCTATGGGAAATAGAACATGCAAAAACCTTGGCATTAGACTACGTTTACCCTGGTTATTGGATTGAAGATTGTGCAAAAATGAGCTATAAAACCCGCTACCAACCGATTGAAGGGCTGATTAAAGGACAGTGGCGTTTATTACCCAAATCATCATAAAGCATGATCATTAAGGAATGTGTAGGAGATAACGTCCCTAACAGTTGTCATTTGGACAATTGTCAAACCCCATTCCTGAATTCTGAACCAGTTAGTTTATAACTCTTTACGCCTGCTTGTTAATATCTCCAAATCAATGCTTTCAACGATTCTGTCAAGGGGTGAGATTAACAGGTATGTCATCCGATAATATCAACAGTTTGTAATGCGCCTTATTCTCGTGGGTTTAAGGCAATGCTAAGTAAACGTAAAGGCATTATCTGGTTATCATTTTGGGCTTTTTCTAGGATATTATTAACGTGCGATCATCATTAAGACTTATCTTTTTAATTCTATCTCTTTCCGCTTTAGCAATGAGCTTAAAGCAACTCACGAAACATTGGGATTATGAAGAGTCACTCGCTGATACCCATCAGTTAATGACCACTCAAATTAGTGCTGAGCGATTACACAAAGAGATAACTGAGGCGATTAAGGTAGGGCGTTTTGAGGATGCGCGACGTTATATTGACATCGCAAAACAGCACGGCTATGGGTTGTATTATGATCAATATCAACAACAACTTTTAGAAGAAGACACCAACGGGCGACGTATTAAGGATAATGTCGGTAGTTTTGTCGATGGTTTTGTCTCGGGAAAAGGGTCTTCGGGAGCTGGGGTTGCAGGGGCTATCACCTCTGATTTTACTGTTGTTGGTGATGTCCGTGATTTACACCGTGAGTATAATCATTATAAAGCCGAAGAGCCTGTTGATAAATTGGTGGCGACCCTTTCAGGCGTTGGCATCGGTTTGACTGCATTAACCATCGGCACAATTGGTTCATCAGCACCCGCAAAAGTGGGTGTTTCTGTGGTTAAAATGGCAAAAAAAACCCGTCAATTGAGCGCCCCTTTTCAAAAGCAACTGTTATCCTTGGGGAGCAAAGTTTTTAATTGGGATAACTTTATCAAAGTAACCAAAAGTGGCGAAGGCATGAAAAATGTACTGAAAGCCGCTAAACTTTCGTATCATCCAAAAGCGATTAAACCGTTGTCAAACGTTGCAGGACAAGTCAGTCAAATTCGCAAATCAACCTCTGTTTCTGATACCTTGCACCTTTTAAAATACGTTGATAACACCAAGGATTTGCGTAATTTAGAAAAAGTAACCCTAAAACATGGAAAAAAGACCAAAGGGTATTTTTTATTATTAGGAAAAACAGTGTTGCGGGGTGGGAAAGCCATAAAAAAAACCGCCGCTTTTTTTATGGGTCTACTGAGTTCATTGGTTTCTTTTATTTTTAGTCTTATCTTTCTGTTTCCAGCAAAGAAGAAGAAAAAGAAAGTAACCGCATAATTTAAGTAAGTAAATCGACTAATATTTGAAAATAAATAGCTTCTAATTGATCTAAATCCTCAACATTAACACATTCATTGACTTGATGAATGGTTGCATTGATAGGACCTAACTCAAGTACCTGTGCCCCTGTTGGTGCAATAAAGCGTCCATCAGACGTTCCTCCTGATGTTGATAGTTGGGTTTGAATCCCTACCGTTTGCTGTATTGCTTTAACAGCCGCCGCGACTAACTCACCTTCTGCGGTTAGGAACGGTAAACCCGATAAATTCCATTCAATCTCATACTTTAACCTCTGTTTTTGGAGTAAAGCTTCAACAGTCTCTTTTAACGCATCAGCAGTCACTTCTGTAGAAAATCTAAAGTTAAAAATAATCTCTGCCGTTTCAGGGATAACGTTTGTTGCCCCTGTGCCTGACTTAATATTTGAAACTTGAAACGTTGTTGCTGGGAAAAAATCATTGCCTTGATCCCATTCCATTGTCGTTAGTTCAGCTAATAAAGGCGCGGCTAAATGAATTGGATTATTCGCTAAATGAGGATAGGCAACGTGTCCTTGTTGTCCAATGAGCGTTAATTGACAACCTAATGATCCTCTTCGACCATTTTTTACCACATCACCGAGCTGTTGAGTGCTGGAGGGTTCGCCGACTAAACACCAATCAATTTTTTCATCGCGTGCTTCCAGCGTTTCAATGACTTTAACCGTTCCATTAGTTGCAGGTCCTTCTTCATCACTGGTAATGAGAAAAGCAATCGAACCCTTATGATCAGGGTACTTTTCTACAAAATGAGAGCAAGCTATTGTGAACGCGGCAATACTACCTTTCATATCGGCCGTTCCACGACCATACAACATACCATCACGTATTTCGGGTTCAAACGGGGCGCTATCCCAATTTGAGCCTGTTGGAACAACGTCGGTATGACCTGCAAAACAAAAAACAGGGGCGCTATTACCTTTTCGTAACCAAATATTCTCGACATCATCGAAGGGCATTTTTTCAGTTTCAAATCCCAAGGGTGATAAATAATCAATCAGTAATTGCTGACAGCCTTGATCTTCAGGCGTGAGGGAGTGACGAGAAACAAGTGCTTTGGTAAGAGCTAAGGTATCGGACATAGTATCGGTTCTGAATAGAAAAAGAGGTTAGGGTAATTTTGTGACGGTGCTATTTTTAAATTTTACTTTCACTGCCATTGATAATGGCTTTAATATTCTTGTCATGTTTCCAATAAATTAAAGCCGTAATCAAAAGTAATCCGAGTAAAAGGGGCAGTGATTGTGTCACAAAATAAAAATAGAACGGTGCGAACAGGGTGGCAATCAAAGCCGAAAGTGATGATATTCTAAAAATAAAAGCAAAAATAAGCCATGTTGCAAGGAGGGTTAATCCGACGAAAGGATTGAGTGCAAGATAAACACCCATTGCGGTTGCAACCCCTTTGCCCCCTTTAAAACCATAATATAACGAAAATAAATGCCCTAAAAAAGCCGCAATTCCAATAAGAACGAGCCACGCTAAACTCAGCCCTAATAACTGACCGATTAATATAGGTAGAGCACCTTTGAGTGCATCCCCTAATAATGTGAGGATGGCTGCTTTTTTACCACCATAGCGTAGTACATTGGTTGCCCCTGGATTTTTTGAACCCATTGTACGGGGGTCAGGTAGTGATAATGAATGACTCACCATAATTGCTGCTGATAATGAGCCGATTAAATAGGCAAAAATAACAAGAAAATAAGGGAGTAGAGACATAATAATCCTTTTTATGGCAAAGCATTGAATGAAAAAATGAGGGGACATTTATTATAATAGCTGGAAGCAGATGTTTTTTATTAATGACTGAATTTATAGGCTAGATGTTGGCACTATCGGTTGTTTTGATTTTTGATGAGGTTATGGCGTTTATTATAGGTTTGATGATGATTTTGTTGGATAGAAAAAAATAGCAATTGAGGTACAACATGCAGTATGAGAGAGCGATACATATTTGCTCATTAGTTTATGCTATTTTTTTGTGCTTTTTATCTATTATGAAGCAATGACTGTTGATTTTAAAACTCAACAAAAGGGCGGTAAGCTTGCCAGTCGTTCATAATCTTGCAAAATAAATCTGCTGTTTTTTCAGTATCATAAATTGCGGAATGGGCTTCAGAGCCGTCCCAATCAAAGCCTGCGGCTTGTGCTGAGCGTGCTAGTACTGTTTGACCATAAGCCAGTGCCGAGAGTGATACGGTATCAAAGGTGCTAAAATGATGAAAAGGATTACGTTTTTTCTTTAAACGCTGGATTGCCGCATTAAGGAAGTTAAGATCAAAATTAGCATTATGCCCGACTAAAATAGCACGGGTGCATTTATTCAATTTAACTTCAGCGCGCACAATTTTAAACAGTTCATTAATCGCCACGCTCTCACTTACCGCGATCGCCTGTCGAAACGGTAAATTAGGATCAATGCCATTCACTTCTAATGACTTAGGGTCAAGGTTTCCACCCTCAAATGGTGTAATATGCCAACTGTGCGTCTGAACTCTGTTCAGCATCCCCTGTTCATCAATCCGCAAAATAGACGCGGCAACTTCCAGCAGTGCATCTGTTTGATGATTGAATCCCCCTGTCTCTAAATCAATGACCACAGGCAAAAAACCGCGAAACCGTTTAGCGATGGGGATAATATTTTCTTTCTCAACGTTTGCTGAGTTTATGTTGTCTTCACTCATAACAATGAAGCTTACAGGATTGTTATAAATGATTCCAAAAATTGTGTCGTTCCCTGCTAATAAAAGCGAATAAAATAGACTCTGTTCTATTTTTGTTTCGCATCCTTATGTTTTAAAAGCCAATTATTTTTTGAAGTCTAAATATTTTGATTTGATGCTTATAAATGCTATGGTAGCGCAGTTCAAAAATCAGGAAGGTCTCTATGAGTACAGATAACAATAAATTAAACCAACCGTCACTAAATGATCTTGATCCACAAGAAACACAAGAATGGATCGAATCACTAGAATCAATTATCGAAAATGAAGGGGCAGAACGCGCCCACTTTATCTTAGAACAACTCATTGATACGGCACGTCTTAATGGTGCTAACCTGCCTTATTCTGCTAATACCGCTTACATCAACACCATTCCCACGCACTTAGAAAAAGCCAACCCTGGTGATCAATCCATCGAAAGCCGTATTCGTTGCTTTATTCGTTGGAATGCAGCAGCAATGGTGGTACGTGCCAATCGTAAAAGCAGTGAGTTAGGGGGACATATTGCCTCTTTTGCTTCGTCTGCCACGTTGTATGATGTCGGGTTCAACCATTTCTGGCATGCCGCCTCGCCTGATCATGGTGGTGATTTAATTTATTACCAAGGGCATATCACCCCTGGTATCTATGCACGCTCCTTTTTAGAAGGGCGTTTTGATGAAGATGACTTAGATAGCTTTCGTCAAGAAGCAACGGGTGAAAAGGGCTTATCCTCTTATCCTCACCCGTGGTTAATGCCTGATTATTGGCAATTTCCAACCGTGTCGATGGGTTTAGGGCCGATTAAATCCATTTACCAAGCGCGTTTTATGCGTTATTTGCAATACCGAAAATTAGCAGATACCAACCAACGTCGTGTTTGGAGTTTTGTTGGTGATGGTGAGGTCGATGAGCCTGAAACCTTAGGTGCCATTACATTAGCAGGTCGTGAACAGCTTGATAATTTGACATGGGTTATTAATTGTAATCTACAACGTTTAGATGGTCCTGTACGGGGTAACGGCAAAATTGTTCAAGAATTAGAAGCTATTTTCCGTGGTGCAGGTTGGAATGTTATTAAACTATTATGGGGTTCGTATTGGGATCGATTACTGGCTCAAGATGCCACAGGTATCCTCAAAAAACGGATGCTAGAAGTTGTGGATGGTGAGTTCCAAAATTATAAAGCCAAAGATGGGGCTTATGTTCGTAAACACTTCTTTGGTAAATACCCAGAGCTGGCGGCAATGGTTGAAAAAATGTCAGATGATGATATTTGGCGGCTTAATCGTGGGGGGCATGATCCCCATAAAGTCTTTACTGCTTATGATTCTGCGGTTCATCATAAAGGACAACCGACGGTTATTTTAGCGCATACTGTAAAAGGTTACGGTATGGGATCAGCAGGTGAAGGACAAAACCGTACCCACTCACAAAAGAAACTCAATGAAGATGAAATGATTGCGTTTAAAGATCGTTTCAATATTCCGCTCAGTGATGATGAAGCGGCTTCTTGCCAATATTATCGTCCTGAAGAAGGTAGCCCAGAACACAGCTATATGCTGGCACGCCGTACCGCGTTAGGGGGAGCACTTCCTGCACGAAATACCCTTTCTGCTCCCTTAGAAGTCCCTGACCTTTCTATTTTCAACACCTTACTAAAAGGTTCAGGTGATAAAGAAATGTCCACAACAATGGCATTTGTTCGTTTGTTGACCTTATTGACGCGTGATAAAAAAATGGGTCGTCATGTCGTTCCCATTGTTCCTGATGAAGCACGTACTTTTGGTATGGAAGGGATGTTTCGTCAATTAGGTATTTTCTCTTCTGTGGGTCAACTGTATGAGCCACAAGATAAAGAGCAAGTCATGTTTTACAAGGAAGATAAAACAGGTCAAATCCTTGAAGAAGGCATTAATGAAGCGGGTTCGTTTTCCTCATGGATTGCGGCGGCGACAGCGTACAGTACCCATGGTGTCAATATGGTACCGTTCTATATTTATTACTCCATGTTCGGTTTCCAACGCATTGGTGATTTAGCATGGGCGGCAGGTGATTGTCGTTCGCGTGGCTTTTTAATTGGAGCAACAGCAGGTCGTACCACCCTTGCAGGTGAGGGG
>JAGLBW010000181.1 GCA_023146545.1 Cocleimonas sp. | reverse complement strand
TGAAGCGGATAAAAAAGCCTCTGTTGTTGTTTTAGGTTCAGGGCCAGGAGGCTATACCGCCGCTTTCCGTGCGGCTGATCTAGGGCTTGATGTGATTATGATCGAGCGTTATGACAATATTGGTGGTGTCTGTCTTAATGTCGGCTGTATTCCTTCTAAAGCCTTACTGCATACGGCTGATGTGATCAACGAAGCAGATGCTTTTGGTAAACATGGGGTTCAATTTGGCCAACCCAGTATTGATATTGATGCTGTGCGTGATTATAAATCGGGCATTGTTAAAAAGCTGACAGGAGGATTAAAACAACTTGCTAAACAACGCAATGTGACAATTATCCACGGCTATGGAAAATTTACCTCACCCCATCATATTGAAGTCACGGCGGATCAAGGCACTAAAACCGTTGTCGCTTTTGATCACTGCATTATTGCCGCAGGTTCGCGGGTGACTAAACTACCCTTTATCCCTTGGGATGACCCGCGCGTTATTGATTCCACCGGCGCATTAGCCCTTAAAAATATTCCCAAGCGGATGCTAGTCGTTGGTGGCGGCATTATTGGTTTAGAAATGGCAACGGTTTATGATGCACTCGGTACAAAAATTACGGTAGTCGAGTTATCAAAAGGTTTAATGCCCGGAGCAGATAGAGACATTGTGCGTCCGCTCGAACGTCGGGTTAAGAAACGTTATGAAAAAATCTATACCCATACCAAAGTAACCGCGATCATCCCATCTGAAGCAGGTTTGATCTGTCATTTTGAAGGTAAAGGCGCACCCGAAACCGACACCTTTGACTCTGTCTTAGTCGCGATTGGACGTAGCCCTAATGGACCATTAATTGATGCTGAAAAAGCAGGGGTTGCGGTTAATGCGTACGGTTTTATTGACGTTGATAAACAAATGCACACCAATGTCAAGCACATCTTTGCCATTGGCGATATTGTAGGGCAACCCATGTTAGCGCACAAAGCAACCCATGAAGCTAAAGTTGCTGCAGAAGTCATTGCAGGACATAAAACCTATTTTGATGCACGCGCCATTCCTTCCGTCGCTTACACTGACCCTGAAATAGCATGGATGGGAAAAACCGAAGAACAGTGTAAAGCTGAAGGTATTGAGGTTAAAAAAGGAGCATTTCCTTGGGCCGCCAGTGGACGTTCGTTAAGCATTGGACGTAATGAAGGCTTAACCAAAGTCTTATTTGATAAAGCAACCGGTCAACTCATTGGTGCAGGTATTGTTGGCACTAATGCAGGCGAATTAATTGCGGAAGCGGTCTTAGCCTTAGAAATGGGCGCGGATGCAGAGGATATAGGGCTAACCATTCATCCTCACCCTACACTATCAGAAACCTTTAATTTTGCAGCCGAAGTTGCCGAAGGTACGTGTACTGATATTTATATGCCAAAGAAAAAAAAATAGCGCTTCGATAGCGCATCTAAGTGATTAAAAACAACACCAGTGATGCCCTGTATACAGGGCATCACTGGTGTTGTTTTTAACACAGATATTCTCTCTTTCTGAGGTATTGGTGTGTCAGCCCCTACTCATCATTTTCTGCTACTTACTTTTTGAGCTATCATAGCTTATAGCGCCAATAAATATTGTTCGCTTAATTCTGATTTATCTCAAGGAGCCTATGCTCATCGTTATAAAGCTATTAATATCAGTGGTGTTGTTAATGTTATCGGTAATTGTTTATGCTGATAACTTAGGGCATCGTCTAGGGAAAAAATTATCAACAACACTGCCTGAAAACTCAGTAGAACTTTACAACACGCTGATTGAAGCAACAGATCAGTATCAGCAGATTAAATATATTGAATTTGATGTTCGGGAGTTAAAAACAGGAGAGCTCATCGTTTTTCATGACGCAACCTTTAAAAAAGGGCTACGTCAGCATTTTAAAAAAAAAGTGAGTGATACCGCCTACGATGAAATTAAGCACCTGTGTTTAAAAAAGAGCACTGAAAGAAGCTGTTACAAAATACCAAGGGTTAAGGATATTCTTGAAGTATCCAAAAAACTAAAAAGAAAAAAACGTGTTTTGATAGAGCTAAAAAAAATTTCAGATAAAGGAAAAAATAAGCTGATTGACCTAATGAACCGTTACAAAGAACAGGTTGATATGGGTATTATCATTAGTGTAGGACGGTTTGATAAGCTATTTTCTAAAAAATGGTGCTTAGACTTTAACCGTTCAGGCTATTCTATTATGCAAACCCACAGAAAAAAAGACCCGAATATCAATAATTTATGTGAAAAATTTAATTAATTATACTGTGGTTTATTGCGTGCCACTATTACTCATCTAACTTATCTTGATTGCGTAAGCCTTCTAATAACCCTTGTGCCATAACGCTAAGGGGGATTTTCTCTATAAACTTATCTTTTTTTTGACTAAACATATTTATCTGCTAAATAGCTATATTCTAGTAGTTGATGATAAGCCCATGAAATAAGCTAATGAGCTTATTATGATTAATTTAATTTATGGCTTTTGATAAGTTAAAATCACTACGCATTGCTATGTTTTTCAAAGAAGTCTTGCTTTACAAAAACTTAGTTGATTAAAATATAAGCATAAACTAATTAAAAAGATTAAAACTTATACTAAGGCATAGGGTATAGTACGTATACTTTTTAACCTATTTTACTGAGAGAAATTAAAAATCGATGGAGGCACTACACGCACTTTCACCCGTTATCATCTTACTATTTGTTGGCGTTTTAGCCATTGCAGTTACCCGACCGTTACGGATGAGTCCCATTGTTGGCTATCTGATTGCAGGTATGATTATTGGTGTACACGGGTTTGGCTGGATTGAAGCAGATGAAACCACGCACTTATTAGCAGAACTAGGGGTGGTCTTTCTTTTATTTGATATTGGTATGCACTTTTCTCTTGGGCATATTTGGGATGCACGCAAGGATATTCTGGGACTTGGCCCTCTACAAATTATTTTTTGTACGGGTGCTTTTGCTTTATTAGCCTTGTTATTAGGCTTAGGTGCCGATATCTCGATTATTATTGGTACAACCCTTGCGCTATCCTCTACAGCCGTTGTAGCTCAGATTTTAACCGATCAAAAAAAGCAACATTGTCCCGTTGCTGTTTCTGCAACCGCTGTCCTCATCTTCCAAGATATTTGTGCCATTTTTTTGCTTATCTTGGCACATTCAATGGAAGATCCCAACGCTGAAATAGGCAGTGTAATTGGTTTTGCGGCTTTAAAAGCATTAGCCGCCTTTATTACCGCCATTTTGATTGGACGTTACTTGATTGGTCCTTTATTTACCCTGATTGCAAAATTAAAAGACAATGAAATCTTTACCGCTGTGGCTTTACTGCTTGTCCTCACAACCGCGACAGCAACAGGTGTTTTAGGCTTATCATTAACCCTTGGTGCTTTTCTAGCGGGCATGATTATTTCAGAAACACCTTATCGACACTTAATCCAAACCGAAATTAATCCTTTCAGAGGCTTATTGTTAGGATTTTTCTTTATTAGTGTTGGAATGGCACTGGATACCGCAGTTATTTTAGCACAGTGGTGGAAGATCCTTTATGTCGCTGTATTGTTAATGCTGATTAAAATTGTCTTAATCTACCTTGCCGCTAGAATCTTAAGAGTACCTAAAAACAATGCCTTTTCTATGGGGATTTTACTGGCGCAAGGTAGCGAATTTGCCTTTGTTATCTTTGCTATGCCAGCACTACAAACCAGTCTAGGTAGCGAAAAAGCATCTATTTTAATTACTGCCGTTGCTGCCAGTATGGTACTCACCCCCTTAGCCGTTGCTATTGGTGATAAAATATCAGAATATCAAGCGGATAAAACATGGGAGGAAGAAAAATCACAACTCCAAAAAACCAGCAAACATGAAACTGCTGTTATTATTTTAGGGATGGGAGATGTCGGACGACAGATTGCTGATGGACTCAATAACCATGCCATCAGTTATCGCGGTATTGAAATTGATCATAACCGCTTTGTTGAAGCACGACAAAAAGGCTATTTAGTTGGTTTTGGTGATGCTACTGACCTACGTTTAATGAATACCATTAAATTTTCCCAAGCTAAAATAGCCGTAGTCACCTTTAATAATTATCAGATCGCAAAAGAATTAGCACCTATTGTTAAAGCACGCTACCCCAACTTATCGCTCTTTATTTCTGTGACCAATAGAAAGGAAAAAGAGCAATTTACCGCACTCGGTATGCAAGCCGTTATAGGGCAAAGTTTTCCACACGGTTTAGATATAGCCTCTAAGATATTAGGTACTTATGGTATAGACGATGCAACGGTGAATGATTGGATGCAACGCCAACAAGAAAATGAACTGGCACGTAACAACACCCACTCAGAAACACTCGATCAAGTTAAAACCTTATAAAAGCCCCTCACAGAACACTGCGGAACATATTATTACACTTCCCATCTCAGTAAGGACGTTGAAGTCTAACTTATTGTATCCTATGAATTTAATTGGAATGCTATGCCCAAACCTTACTCGAATGATTTTAGAAAGAAAATTAGTGAGGAAATACAAGAAGGAAATTATTCAAAATCCGAAAGAGCAACGCGATTTCGAATATCGAGCCGTTTTATTTATCCGCTAGGGTCACGCTATGAAACCACAGGAAGTTATAACGCAAAGCCAATGG
>JAGLBW010000180.1 GCA_023146545.1 Cocleimonas sp. | reverse complement strand
CCAAAGACGGTGACGGTAGTGTTGGGATCAGTGCTTCCTGTAACATTAAGATCACTCGTGCCTATTTTTTCATTCTGAGTGGGGCTCGTAATGACTAGAGGAACCTTTGGGATAGTGATGGTTTGGGTGATTTTAGTGGTGGTATTATTACCCGGATCAACCACTGAAATAGTTACAGCATAAGGGCCTCCAATCGCTAAAACAGGAAGTTGGCAACTCCAATGTCCTTTTTTATCGGTTTTTGCGGTACAAAATTCACCTGTGGGGGCTTTAACGGTAACCGTTGTACCAGGGGTGCTAGTACCAATAAACAGCGGTTTTGTATTATTGGCGATACCATTATTATTCGGACTAATAATCGTCAAGGGGAGTTTAGTGGTTAAGACATCAACCGATTGGCTGGCTTGGTTGCCTTCGTTATCGCTACTGGTAACACTGATCTTAATTTTCGACTCTAGCGGTAAATTAGGCAGTTCACATTGCCAATGGTTGCTGGAGTCTGTTGTGGTGGTACAGTTTTCATTATTAGAGGTGGTCACTGTGATTTTAGTCTTGGGTTGGCTGGTTCCTGCTACGGTGGGGGTTTTAGGCGAAATAGCCGCATTATTTCTAGGACTATTGATGATCAAGGGTAATTCAGGTGTTGTGAGTTGTTTTTTTATAGTGGTGGTATTGCCTTTGCCGTCTTCGGCTTTTACGGTGTACTGATACGTTTTGTTGTTGGGTAGTTTAGACATTTGACAAGACCATTTCCCTTGTTCATCCGCTGTTGCCGTACACGTTATGGGGTCCGTTGCATTGGTAGGAAAGGTGACGGTGACCGTATTTCCTGCTGCTGCTATGCCTGTAAAACTTGGTGCGTTAGTAACAAGTGTACTGTTGTTACTTGGAGTGATTAAAGAGAGTGGTAGTTTTTTTGTGGTGATTTGGAGTGCTTTTTTAATGTGATTATCGGCACCATCCTTAGCACTAACTTCAATGCCTACAGACTCA
This sequence comes from Cocleimonas sp., assembly GCA_023146545.1. Classification (GTDB taxonomy): domain Bacteria; phylum Pseudomonadota; class Gammaproteobacteria; order Thiotrichales; family Thiotrichaceae; genus JAGLBW01. The sequence continues at coordinate 4,208 of JAGLBW010000180.1, read as the reverse complement.
CCTAAAGGGAGCGAAGGAAGGGTGCAACTCCAATTGCCTTTAGTATCGGTGATGGTTTCACAGGTTTTCTTGTCTAAGGTGGTGACGGTAATTTGTGTCTTGGGGGTACTCGTACCTGAGATTGTTGGGGTCGTTCCTGAAATTGAGCTACTGTTAGCAGGTTCCGTGATGGTTAGCTCTAGCTTTGGAATAGAAATTTCATAGGGAAGGGTAGTGATGTTACCTTCTTTATCTTCTGCTTTAATCTTAATGCTGTGTGCTTGTCCTGTGGGTAATGCAGGCATTTGGCAAAACCATTGCCCTTTTTCATTGCTGGTTGTTGTCCCGCTTTTATCACTGCCTTCAAGACTGATCGTGATTTTTGTCTTAGGATGAGTTGTGCCTGTAAATAGCGGGGCGGTATTGTTAGTGGTGCTTTTATCCTCAGGGGAAAGTATCGATAGGGGTAACGTTTTAGTGGTGATTTGAAGTGTCTTTTCTGTTTTATTATTCACTTTATCGGTTGCAATAGCATTAATAGTAATCGTTTTTCCTAAGGGTAATGAGGATAGTTTGCATTGCCACTGTTGGTTCGCATCAGTGGTTGCGGTACATTTTGACGTTGCAGAAGTCTTAATACTAATTTCACTTCCAACTTCGCTTGTACCTGAAATAAGGGTTTCTCTACCTGATAAAATATCATTATTTTTAGGGCTAGTAATACTTAAGGAAAGCTTTGGAATGCTGATGGTTTTACTAATCGTCGCACTATTTGTGCCATCGTCTGTTTTGGCCGTGACGGTGTAAGGGCCGCCTGCTGGAAGTTTGGGTAAGGTACATGACCATGTTCCATCCGCTTTTGTTATGGCGGTGCATTGACTTGACGGTGTGCCTGCTCCATTCGTCGGGGCAGCGGTTACGGTAATTTTAGTTCCTGGTTCACTAGTTCCTGTAACGGTTGGTGCTGTAGAGCTTGCTAGACCCTTTTCATCTGTTCCTAGATCCGTGATTTTTATCGGCAGTGCAGGAATTTTAAGGGTTTGTTCTATTTTATTCTGATTTCCGACGGTATCTTTCACTTCAATTAAAACAGCAAGGGTTGTGGCTAGTTTTTGAAGGGGGAGTGTTATTTTCCAGTGACCCTTATCATCTGCTGGGGTGGTGTATTTTTTTCCATCAATCGTGAGTGTAATGTTTGATTTAGGATCACTTTTTCCAATAAAAACAGGGGTAGCACTGCTACTGGTTGCTTTGTCTTTGGGGCTGATAATATCCAGTTGAGCTTCGGTGTCTTTATTAATGCTTAATGTTTTAGTGGTCGAATTGCCATTGCCGTCTGTTGCCGTTACTGTTACCTTTATCGTGCCTTCTTTTAATCTCGTGAGATCAGCAGGGTCGGTGAGCAAACTCCAATGACCATTGGCATCAGTTTTTATTTTTTTGCTGGTTGGAGTATTGGCACTATCGGTAAAAACGACAACAATGTGAGCATTGGGTGCGGCGGTTCCTGATAGAATTGCTTTTTTTTCATTGTCATGATTCAGTACATCACCATCAGATAGTGTGTTCGTGTTGATATGAATCGGGGTAATAATTTGTATTTTCGATATGGCACTATTACTGTTGGTGTGGTTAGTATCCAATGTATGAATGGAGACATGACGTGTTTCAGTGTTGGATGTCTCTGATACGTTAGAAAAGTGAAACTGTTTTAATAAGGTGTTATAAACTGCTTTTGATATAGTCCCTTGAATATTGATTTCAGTTGCATCATTGATTTCGTTTTCAGTGTAAGAAAGGTCACTGGGTAGCTCTCCTGATAGACTGATTTTATCATTTTTATGCGGATTAAGAAGTTTAATAGTAAGGCCACTTAAGCGATCCTCATTCCTGATCTGGATCGAAGTACTGGTATGTGTGATGGGTATCGGGTCACTGCCTAAGGTATAAATTTGGTTAAAACTACTTCCTGTAGTGGTTGTATCTAAATCAAGCTGAGGACGATCAATATCGGCTAATTGATAACCCACTCTAAATTTTACCGTTTTTCCTGCTTCAATCTGTTTAAACTTAAAGGCAATACCAATGGATTCATCAGCAGTATGCGATTTGCCGACTTCACCTTTGAGAGGGTTTTCTTCCCCATTAAGATAAGGCGTACTGAATGCAGAGTAAACCAGTTTAGGATCACGGTAGAAAATAGTATTGTCATCAACCCTTTTATTGCCATAAGCAACCCGTGAATTGGCACCATGACCACAAAGTCCTAAGAGGGAGCCATCATCTTGCTCAGCTTTGACCGCTGCTCCACCCTCCAAGCTGCCCTGACGCATAATGGTATTAGTGGTTACAAACGATTGACTTTTTCTGTAGTTATTATCAGGGTCTACGGTGCGCATGTAATAAATATCATGCAATGTCTTTGTGGTGGTATTTTTAAGGGTGACATCAATGATGACTGATATACCTTTGGTATAAATACGGAAGACTTGTGTGATTGTCACCCCATCAACTTGTCCTTCCCAAGTCACTTTTCTGATATTGTCGGGCTTATTAATGAAATCTTTGAGTCGTCCTTTAACGCGTGGTGTTTTGGGTCCGTATTGAATGCTGCTGTTATTATTATATTTATTGTTACCAATACGAATTCCCCAGCCTTCTTCCGATCGTTGTGGCATAAAGAAATCACCATCATAGTCACCTGAACTAAAGCTGTTTTTAGTTCGGTCAGAAATATAGCCTAATGCTTTTCCTTTAGATTGCCCTGAGGGGGATAAGATATCGGCGCCAATGGCTCCATCCGTTCCAATACCCACCTCTATGTTATTACCGTAGAGAAAAGCACTTTTAGTTAGCTTTTTTGTTCCCATTTCAAGACCTTCCTCGATTTTTAAGCGTCCTTGAAAGTGAGAGGGTTTATTATCAAAAAGAGCAGCAATATCGATTTTTCCTGTACTCTCTTCAAGCAACCAATCGCTATCGGTTGAGGGATTACCCGTAATATTACTACTGGCATTGACATCGGCTTGAGTGAGTTTGGAAAATGTGTTTATAAATTTTATACCCGTTTTGCTGTTAGCAATATTACAGCCGTATAATAAAATATCACCGTGTTCTGTTAAGGCGTTTCCCCATTGGGCTACAGTGTGTTGTTGAGACCAAAGGGCATTTTGATCTAATATTTCATTGTTAAACCTTAACCCACCAGAAAAACCGTGTGTAATAAGGTGAATGGCATCAAGCTGTTGATGTTGTTTGAGTGTTTGGGTAATTTGTTTGATAGCACTGGAATCGGGGCTTAGTTTGATAATCATTGTTTTATTAGATTTATCTTTAACATCATTAAGTAGATGCTGATAATTTTTAATACGGGTATCTATAAAAATAATTTGTTGAGCTGCTTGCTTAGAGTCAGTCTTTAATGGTGCGGCAGTGGTGATATTGCTGGACAGTTGTAATGATAAACCCGCAACAATAGCGAGTAACCTTATTTTATTTTTCATTTTTAAATCCCCTAAAAGCATATTTTCTATGCTGTTCTTTTTCTTCTAAGTTACACTCTGTTGACGTTTTACTTCACTTGTTTGCCTTGATTGATACAAAACAGGAGTTAAAAAGTGAAAAGATAATCCAGTCTGAACAGAACGTATTGTAATCTTTTTATTTTGCTGAAAAATCAAGCTTTGAAGCGTGTTAATTATTTTTATCTTGTGTAGTTGATATCGATGATTACCAAGATAACACTTATATTCCCTTCCTTCAGATAGGGGATATAAGTCCCTTTATAGTCAGTAATTTAGACTGAGGGTCAATAATAGCATGTGCTGATCTATCTTATTATTTTTATATATCAAGTACTTATTTTTTAAGTAGGTCGGTTTTCAAAACCGTCCCTTTCGAGTATGAAAGGCTGAGCTAAGTCGTCTCTTCCTATAGGGAGAGTGAGCATGTCAATATTACGTTGTGTGTAGCAGATGTGCTATTTTGATAGCCTTATTTTTATCTGTGTTTAGGATAACATAAGTTTATTGAATATATATGATATAGAATCTTTGATAAAGAGACATTGTAAGGGGTTTAAATATCCCTTAGATGAATATTTTTATTTAATTTTCTATCGACGAAACTATTTAGGGTGAAAAACAGAATACATAACGTTACCGTTGAAAATATGCTGATGCTTTAAATTAATGATTTTTTTTATATTTTATAGGTTGTTGTTTGACCTG
>JAGLBW010000018.1 GCA_023146545.1 Cocleimonas sp. | reverse complement strand
CCGCCGCGTTGCTTGCAAGCTTGTACAGCATCACAAACAGACTCACTCACGTCTACCCATTCAGAGTGCATGATGTGTTGAGATAAATCATCGACACGAACAGGTTGAAACGTTCCTGCACCAACATGCAACGTCACTTCGGCGGTTTGTACGCCTTTTTGTTTTAATTGATCTAATAAATCTTGTGTAAAATGAAGCCCTGCGGTGGGAGCCGCCACCGCTCCCGATTGTTTGGCATAAACAGTTTGATAGCGTGTCTTATCGGCAATGGTATCGGCACGCTCGATATAGGGAGGGAGTGGAATGTGTCCGTATTGTTCTAATAAAGCTAAAATAGGGCGTTTATTTAAACTTTTTAATTCAAATAATGCCCCTTGACGACCTAATACTTCCCATTGTGTCTGCTTTTCTAATTGCAATAAAGCGCCTGCTTTGGGTGATTTACTGGATTTTATATGAGCCAATAGCGTGTGCTCGGATAATAGACGTTCAACCAGTACTTCAATTTTCCCACCCGTTGATTTTGTACCGTATAAACGTGCAGGCATCACACGGGTATTATTAAAGACTAAAAGATCATCGGCATGGATTAAATCAATAAGGTCACTAAACACCTTATCCTCATAAAGGGCTTGATCTTTTGCTTGATTGTTGACGGTTAATAAACGGCTGGCAGCACGTTCTTCTAGCGCTTCTTGTGCGATTAAACAAGGGGGGAGTGTGTAGCTAAAGTCAGATAGTTTCATAGGGCGGGATAGTAGCGAATTTAGAGCGGTTATTATAGGTGATTATCTTAATATTGACGCAAGAATAACGTGGCAACGGTAGGCTTAAGCTCGTGATGGCGGTCTCTAAAGGGCAACATCAGCTTGTCTTTTGAGAGAGAAGACATTGCTTGTTATTTAAGCTAAAATAAGCGGTAATTCATCAATAAATCATAACAATAATTAATGATTGTTTTCTCTTTGCTTACTGGACTCTTCCATGCTGTTACGTTTGTTTAACCCTGCTATTTTATTCGTTTTTTTTACCCTTTTTGGTGTGACTGCTTGCGGTGGTAGTACAGAAGAAAAGCTCAGTAATAAATCTCAAGATCAGACAGCACCTGTCTTAAGTTTAAACGGTAAAGCTCTTGATCGAGTCGCTAAAGGGCAAAAGTATATTGATCTGGGGGCAACCGCATTGGATGATGTGGATGGAAAGCTGAAAGTCAGTGTTTCGGGTAAGGTTAATACGGCTCGATTGGGTGAGTATACGTTGACTTATTCTGCAACCGATCGGGGTGGCAATCGAGCCTCGCTTAAGCGCACCGTTACCGTGGAGACATGGTATAAAAATTTACACCCTTATCAACAGAGTGATTATAGTGATCAGCTTAAAGGTTGTGTCAGTGCCACCGCCGTATTTTCTTGCACCCTATTAAAGCTGCCTTTTATTGGACAAAAAAGCAGTCGCCCCTCCGAAAAAGAGATTATGGATCGTGTGATTGTCTCGCACCAATGGATGGGCGATCGTTTTAAACAGGTTTTAGCTAAGTTGCCTGAAGATATTAAATTACTACTGCGTTCCGTCACCGCGATTGTAATTGATGATGATATTCGTCCTGCTTATTATTGGATCGGTACGGGCGCAATTTATCTTGATCCTGATTTTTTCTGGTTGACCAATAAAGAAAAAGAAAATATAGCGAAAGATGAGGATAAACGTGCAGCTTATGGTAATGGGTTAGCCTTTATGGAATGGTGGTTGCTGACTAAAAATCATCGGGGGGCTTACAACGATAATGATGGCACACTTTATAATCAAATTGAACGTCAGTTAACGCATATTATTATGCCAGTTGCCGAACTACTTTATCATGAGTTAGCTCATGCAAATGACTTCGCGCCTTATAATGCGATGGCTAATTTAGATAAAACCAGCAGTATTTATAACGTACTCTATGCTTTTGCGGACAGTCGAAAGAATTTGTCATCAGGATTATGGCGTTATAGTCCCTTGCATTCAAAACGCTTAAGCGATTTAGCCAAGGTACGCTTTAAAGGCAACAAAGCCAGCAGTGAACAAAAAAATATGAAAGCAGATTATGTTGGCGCACTATTTTCTGCTGATTCAGCGGTGGTGCATTACAGTTACAACAGTCCTTTTGAAGATTTCTCCAACTTGTTTACGGCTTCGATGATGAAGTATCATTATGATCTTGAAATTGATCATGCCTTTATTAATAAGGTGAATAAAGAAGAGACGCAATGTACGGATTATCTTGTCGGTTGGGGAACCCGTAATCGGATTGCTAATGCCTTAGTTCGTCCTCGCGCTCGCTATGTCGTGAATAGCGTTTTCCCCGAGCAAGATTGGCGATATTTCTTCGAAACCAGTATTGGTATTGAAACCCCTAAAATTGCAGGACAAGATTGGTGTCGTAGTTTAGGCGGTGTCGCTCAACAACGCAGTGCTACACCACAAACGATCAACATTAAACGTTTGACACGTTCGCCACACAGTAGCCCTTTTCGTTAATACAATCGCAACAATAAACAACTGTTTAAGCAATCTTAAAATAAAGTACTTAATAATATAGGGACGCTTTTGCTTATTAATTTGAGTATAAAACCTCTTTCTTTAGAGAGAGGATATAAGCAAGTGAATGAGGTTGACCTTGTTATTCAAGGTATTCATCATAATCATTTTCATATACTCTAGTGCGATATTCGTTGGAAATATCAAGCGCAAGGCACGGGCTAAAACTGAAATGTCAAAATCCATTTTAGATTCAGGATGGGTAATGCTCAAAGAACAAGTGAAAGATAAAGCAATCGCGCGATCAATTGTTTTTGAAGAAATCAAAGAAGCGTACAGCATCCCAACGTGTTCTTCGGGTCGGATATGACCCTCTCCTAGGAGGAATCCCCTTACCATTAGGCAGGGGAGGATATCAACTCAGACCAATTATCTTTATGTCCCTTATTTTCATCGAGAAAGTATGAGATTAATACCTTAAAGACGTTACTTATTAAGCCTTTTTTATACTTAGCGACAGACAATCGGTATTTTGTCGCTATCGAAAACCCTACAGGAAACATCATGAAACGAGTTATTTTATTTATTCTTACCAACTTAGCAATTATGATTTTGCTCAGTATTGTACTAAGTGTCTTCGGTGTCTCATCCAGAAGCATTCCAGGGATGCTGATTATTGCCCTTATGTTTGGTATGGGCGGGTCGCTTATCTCTTTAGCTATCTCCAAATGGATTGCAAAGCGTTCAACGGGTGCGGTTGTGATTGAAAACCCTAGCACGAATCAAGAAAGATGGTTAGTAGACACCGTACAGCGACAAGCGACCGCCGCAGGGATTGGAATGCCTGAAGTAGCGATTTATGATGCTCCTGATATGAATGCTTTTGCTACAGGTATGAGTCGTAATAATGCTTTAGTTGCTGTGAGTACAGGTTTGCTTTATGAAATGAATGCTGATGAAGTCGAAGCAGTACTCGCGCATGAAGTCAGCCATATTGCCAATGGCGATATGATTACAATGGCTTTATTACAAGGCGTATTAAATACCTTTGTGATGTTTGCTGCACGACTTATTGCCAGTGCCATTAGTAGTGCTATGAGTAGCGACGGTGATGAGGAAGGCGGTTTGGGCTTTTTCGCACACATGGCGGTTGTCATTGTTGCGGAAATTCTATTAGGTGCATTAGCATCAATCATTGTAATGTGGTACTCACGAAAGCGTGAATTTTATGCCGATGCAGGCGCCGCCAAGATTGCGGGTAAAGAGAAAATGATTGCCGCATTAGAGCGTTTAAGTCGTGGCGCTGAAACGGCTCAACTCCCGGGTGAATTAGCCGCTTTTGGTATTAGTAGCAAAGGAAGCTTTATGGATCTTTATGCCAGTCATCCGCCTTTAGAAGATCGTATTGCAGCCCTAAGAGCGTTATAAAGAGACAGAGTAGCGCATTGCTTTAGATCGGTAATGCGCTTTATAAATTATTGAAATATAAGATACTTAAAGGAATAGATATTTTTCACTAGAAAGGAGGCATCAATGCTGAAGGTTAAGCTATTTTTAATCATGATCAGTTTATCCGCATGTTCTAATACAGGGACAATAAATACCGACAAAAAAAACAATAGCGTGGATTTTAATCCATGCCATACGCTGGCTGAGAGGATAAACAATGAATCCGATAATGATAAAAAGGCTAGAGTACGGTTTCTACAAGATGCCGTAAGACAAGAAGTTAAAATCATTGTTGATGCCAAGCAACAGCGTAAAGAAAAACAACAACGCACCCTAAAACAAAGGAAAGCAGACGTAATAAACGAATGTAAAGCCTTTGCGCGTGGCATAAAAAGCAACGGTGCATCCCCATATAAATGTGCGTTATCTCGTTGTGTGAACGGCGCATTAACGCAACTTAAATTATAATAATATAGTATATGACCAAAAACCAAAGGGTTAAGACCGTGGTTGATGTTAGTTGATTTTTCCCAAGAAGACAATTAAGTGATAATGTTCCAAACAATCTCCCTTCCTCTTTTGTTATAAAGTATTCATTCTGCCTTAAATGAAATGGCAAACCAATCGGATGATGAAAAGAAAAGAATCGTTTATAAAGATAAAATCATTATTAAAGAAGTTAAAAAACCTTCGGAAGACATCTTAGCACTTAAAAAAGAACTGGGATCAGTACAACGCAAGCTCGGTTGGGAAAAAGCCAAAGATCATAAACACAAGACCGCTTTAAAACTGTACCAAAAATCGTTGGAATATGATGCGAATAACTGGATGGTTTTGTTATGGGGTACTTGCTAGTTGGCTATCACCAGCCCATATGATAATAAGCCCAAATACGTTCAATATTCATTGGGAGCCACTCTTTGTAGTAACGCCAGTTTTCATACTTGGGGAGCTTAACGATTTTTCTCAGTGCATCAGGGCTATGTGTTCCAGAGTCCATTGCTTTTTTTACAGCTGCCATCAAGTCTTCTAAGTAAATGCGTTGCTCTGCAACAACAGAAGCTGGGTCAATTGCCGGTTCACCTTCTGGTCCGTGACCAGAAATAACGTAGTCAAAATCCATTTTTTCTATTTTTTTTAGTGACCTTATCCATTCATCAGGCCAGAAGTCAGGCATCGTTCTAAAGGCTATTCGGCGAGGCGTGACTATATCTACTACAAACAACACTTTCTCTTTAGGTAGTCGCATAACTACCAAGCTATTCCCGTGGTTTGGCCCTAAGTAGTTTAACTCCAATGTTCTACCACCCAGCGTTAATGTATACGTATCCTTAAATGTAATATCTGGCAGTGGCGTTACAGGGTTCGGGTGATCAGCTAACGCCTTTAGTAAGTTCTTATGACCTATAAACTTTGCGCCTTCTTCTTTAAAAATATTACCACCAGAAATATGATCATGATGATTGTGGCTATAGACAACATACTTAACAGGCTTGTCCGTAATTTTTCGTATCTCATTGCGTAAAATATTAGCCGCTTTTGAGTTCATTGGGTCAGTAACAATAACGCCATCATCAGTGACAATAAATAAATTGCGATAAACCCACCAGCGAAATACATACAGCCCGTTGCCAATATTTTTTACGCTGTGACCAAATGGCTTCCCTCCCATAGGCTCTTGGGTTGGAAAGCTGGATGCACCCGCTACCATGCTCGAAAATAACAAGCTCGCTATTAGGATTAATTTACAGGGTAAACGACTCATTTTTATTTCTCCGATAGAGTGTTTGATAACTCACGTATTATTGCGCATAACGCCGCAAACACTTGACCAAAACTTAGC
>JAGLBW010000179.1 GCA_023146545.1 Cocleimonas sp. | reverse complement strand
TCTTTTTGATAAACTGTATCAAGCTCAGGACGAAATATTTCCCAAGGGATGAGGTGCTGTAGTTCTTCAAACGGATGGTCTAATTTCTTTAGGCGAGCATCTTGAAGATCAAAAAGAGGATCGAATAGATCGCTCATATTTAGGGACTTTGATTGGAAATTAGGAGATCAACAGTTTAGCAGATTTTAGGCAATTAATAGAGGTGCCCCTTAGACATTAATAGGTGGAATGTCCCCTAGTTTCAGGGTCAATACACTACAAAGGTCTATTTTCCTATAATCATTAGAACACCTATAAACTTTAGCGGCTGATATTAGGAAGCGCATCAATGATGCAACACTGATGCGCTTCGTAGCTCGGCAGACCCTACAATAGTATTGAAAATTTGTAGCGGATAGTTGTTAACGATAGGCTTCAATACTGGGACAAGAGCAAATTAAGTTTCGGTCGCCGTAGACGTTATCAACGCGGTTGACAACAGGCCAATACTTGCTACTAGCTGATACCCCTTTAGGTAGAATGGCAACCTGTTGTGTATAGGGTTTATCCCAGTTTTCGGCTAAATCTAATAGCGTGTGTGGGGCGTTTCGTAACGGGTTGTTGTCTACTGTCCAGTCGCCTGATTCGACTTGTTTTATTTCTGCTCGAATAGCGATCATTGCTTCACAGAAGCGGTCTATTTCTTGCTTTGATTCGGATTCGGTGGGTTCAATCATGAGCGTACCTGCAACAGGAAATGACATGGTCGGTGCATGAAAACCATAGTCCATTAGACGTTTGGCAATGTCTTCATTGCTGATGCCTGAGGCTTCTTCGATGGGGCGAATATCAATAATGCATTCGTGGGCGACACGTCCTTTATCACCTCGGTAAAGCACGGGGTAATGATCGGCAAGCCGTTCGGTAATATAGTTGGCATTGAGAATGGCGATTTCGGTGGCTTTCTTTAATCCATCCGCCCCCATAAGACGGATATACATCCATGAGATCGGTAAAATAGCAGCGCTACCAAAGGGCGCGGCGGCAACGGCATGATTTTTAGGGTTTAAGCCTTCAATGGGATTGACGCAGTGATTAGGCAAAAAAGGTGCGAGATGGTCTTTTACCCCAATAGGTCCTACACCCGGCCCGCCGCCACCGTGTGGAATACAGAAGGTTTTGTGTAAATTAAGGTGCGAGACATCGGAGCCAAATTCTCCTGGTTTGGATACCCCTAATTGTGCATTGAGGTTCGCGCCATCCATATACACCTGTCCACCGTGTTGGTGAATGATGTCACACACTTCAACAATTGCTTCTTCAAAAACGCCGTGGGTGGACGGGTAAGTAACCATTAAGCAGGCTAAATTATCATGGTGTTGCTTGGCTTTTTCACCTAAATCGTTAAGATCAACATTGCCTTTCTCATCGCATTTTACAATCACGACTTTCATGCTCAGCAGAGTCGCAGAGGCAGGGTTTGTTCCGTGTGCGGAGCTTGGAATCAAGCAGATATTACGATGTCCTTGCCCGATGCTGTGTTGATAAGCTTGTATTGCTAATAAACCCGCATACTCACCTTGTGCACCTGAGTTGGGTTGTAGTGAGGTTGCATCGTAGCCTGTCACTTCATCCAACCATTGAGCTAACTCATTGATCATTTGAAGATAGCCTTTGGTTTGATCCTTGGGCGCAAAGGGATGAATATTGGCAAATTCAGCCCATGTAATCGGCATGAGTTCGGAAGTTGCATTGAGCTTCATGGTGCATGAACCTAATGGAATCATGGCATGAGTGAGTGATAAGTCTTTATTCTCTAATCGTTTTAAGTAACGTAGCATTTCTGTTTCAGAATGATATTGGCTAAAAACAGGGTGCGTTAATACGGCATCTTCACGGGATAAGGCGTGCTCAAAACCGAGCGGGTTGCCTGCCATAAGGCGGGTTTCTAAGCTATTGATGTCTAAACCATGATCTGTACCTAAGATGATATCGAAAAGCATCGCAATATCTTCGACTGTTTTAGGTTCATCAATACTGATTCTGAGCTGGTTATGATTTGGAATACCTAAGTTCACACCTGCGGCTAAGGCACGTTCAATGATCTGCGGTTGTTGATCACCTACCGCTAATGTTAGCGTATCAAACCAGTGTGTATTGATCAGGGTAATGCCTTGTTGCTGTAGTCCTGTTGCCAGTAGCGTGGTTAAACGATGAATCCGATGAGCAATGGTTTTTAAACCTTTTTCACCGTGATAAATGGCATAAAACCCTGCCATATTCGCCAATAAGGCTTGTGCGGTACAGATATTCGAGGTCGCTTTTTCGCGGCGAATATGTTGCTCACGCGTTTGCATTGCCATACGGTAAGCAGGGTTGCCACGACTATCAATCGAAACACCAATGACTCGTCCGGGCATGGCGCGTTTATATTTATTACGTGTCGCAAAAAAGGCAGCATGTGGCCCTCCGTAACCCATAGGCACACCAAAACGTTGGCTCGAACCTAACACCACATCGGCACCTAACGCCCCCGGAGATTTGAGCAACATTAAGCTCATTAAATCAGCGGCAACACAGACTAACGCTTTTTGTTGATGTGCTTCTTCAATCAAGGGAGCAATATCAATGACTTGACCTGTGGTATCAGGGTATTGCAGAATAACACCAAACACCTCATGCTGGCTTAACTCGGTTTCAACATCGCCGATAATTAATTCAAAACCAAGGTGCTCTGCACGCGTTTTTAAGACATCAATGGTTTGTGGGTGTAAATGATTGGCAACAAAAAATTTATTTGATTTTAAACGGTTCGAACGTTTGCACAGCGTCATTGCTTCTGCCGCCGCAGTGGCTTCATCTAATAGCGAGGCATTCGCAATGCTCATGCCCGTTAAATCCATTACCATTTGTTGATAGTTTAATAACGCCTCTAAACGTCCTTGAGATATTTCAGGTTGATACGGGGTGTAAGCAGTGTACCACCCTGGGTTTTCGAGTACATTGCGTAAAATAACAGGAGGAACAAGCGTATCGTAATAACCCATTCCAATATAAGATTGGTTGACAATATTCTGCTCGGCAATGGCTTTAAGCTCAGCTAATGCCTGTTGTTCGCTACAACTGGGTTTTAAATCCAAGTCGTGATCAAGACGAATACTATCGGGGACGGTTTGATCCATTAACGTCGCTAAGCTTTCTGCTTTGATAGTGGCTAACATCGCTTTGGTATCATCCGTAGTAATACCAATATGACGATCAATAAAATCGGTGTGTTGTTCTAGCGTGTGCAGGGAAGGGGTATTCATCAGGATGACCTGTTTAATTATTATTTAATAGAGAGTGGCGGTAGCGCAAGGCAGAAAAAGGAAGATAACAAAAAAAAGAGAGCCTGTGTTCACTCTCTTTTTAGCGATAGATT
>JAGLBW010000178.1 GCA_023146545.1 Cocleimonas sp. | reverse complement strand
AAACCTGTGGGCAGAATGCCTGCGGTCAATAAGGTAGCCCAAAATTCTGCCGCCATTTCATTCGGTAGCATAATTTCAAAACCGTCTTCCCCTGTGTAACCTGTACGAGCAAAGAAGATATTATCCACTTGCACACCAACGAAGGGTTTTAACGCCGCAACTTTTTCGGCGATTTTTTCATCCAAAGTGGATAATGCTTTCTCTCTCGCATTAGGCCCTTGAACAGCAATCATGGCTAAATCATCCCGCTCACGAATACTCAGATCAAAGCCTTCAATCTGACTCATAATCCACACCATATCATTCTCACGGGTGGCGGCATTAATCACCATACGGTAAAAAGTATCCGATAAATAATAGACGATGAGGTCATCAATCACCCCACCTGCTTCATTAAGCATACAACTGTACAGCGCCTTACCCTGCTGTTTTAGCTTATTGATATTATTAGCTAATAGGCGTTGTAAAAAGGCGTTGCTGTCTTTTCCTTCAATGTCTAAAACCACCATGTGGGAGACATCAAACATGCCAGCATCATTTCTCACTTGGTGATGCTCTTGAACTTGAGAACCATAATGAATCGGCATTTCCCAACCTGCAAAATCAACCATTTTGCCACCTGCGTTAAGGTGTTGCTCATAAAGAGGAGTATGTTGGGGGGTGTTGGTTTTATCACTTGTAGTAGGACTTTTATCTTCAGACATAACGGGGTTATCTCAATTTTGGCATAAAAAAAGGGCGACAGATGACTATCATCTGCCGCCCCTCTGTCCTTTATACCTGAGAGATTCCTCACCCATATCATTTAATCCGATATGCAAGTAAGTTGATACCCTTCGGTGGAGGTTTTCACCTCTGCTCTCCAGAGTCAGTTTTCATGCTGTTAAAGCGCATGACCCTTGCAGTCCTTAATACCTGAGCGTTTCCGAGCGGATTTGCGCCTTCGGTGTTCTATCTTAATATAAATCAAAGGATTGACATCAAGATAGAAACTCTCCTGCGAGAGGTTTTACTGAGGCGGATAATATACCTTAGGGGTATCAGTAGGTAAACAAAATTTGTTGACCTTACCCGTGTTATTTTTGATCACTTAGTCAGTGCAGTTTTCGACTGATCATCTTCTAACATTTTGAGTAAACGTGCCGCTGGCATATAACCTGGAATTAAACGTCCTGATTTGGTAATCAATGCGGGTGTACCCGTTACGCCAATTTCTTGTCCTAAACGGTATTGTGATTTGATTGGATTTTCGCATTTCTTATCAGTAACGGGTTTACGTTCTTTTGCCATTGTCATGGCGGTTTGTTGTGCCGCACTATCCCCTGCACACCAAACACTGACCGCTTTTTCAAACGATTTAGAACCAACACCTGCGCGTGGGAACATTAAGTACTCGATAGTAATGCCGTTCTTATTTAGCTCAGGCACTTCACGGTGTAATTTAGCACAGTAAGGGCAGTCAATATCGGTAAACACTTTAAGTACAAACTTCTCATCTTTCGCTTTGAAAACAATCGGTGCTTTGGTCTTTTTGGCTAAAATTTCATTCCGCACACTACGTTTCGCTTCATCCGAAAGGTTTTTGCGGCTTTCCATATTAATCATATCGCCTGCAATAAAGTATTTTCCATCAGCACTAACATAAACTACTTCCGTACCGTATAAAACTTGAAAAACACCTGCAATAGGGCTTTTCGTTAAAGCATCAGGCGCACGACGGAATGTCTTGGTCAACTGTACTTTTAAGGCGACGATTTCACTGCTTTCGGGTACGGCTGGAGCAGATACCGCTGGTGCTTTTACGGCAGGCGTAGTCGGTACAGCTACTGGAGCAGGTACAGCGGCTTTAGGTGTTGTGCCAACAGGCGCTTCGACAGCTTTTGGTGGTGTCACAGGTGCAGTCGGTGTCTCAACGACTTTAACATCTGCCGCTTTTGGTGTAACAACAGGTGCGGCGGGCGCTTCTACTGTTTTTGCTTCAACCGCTGTTGGTGCAACGGGTGCAACAGGTGCTTGTGCAGGTTTCGTTTCAACCGCTGTTGGTGCAACAGGCGCAGTGGGGGCTTGTGCAGGCTTCACTTCAACCGCTTTTGGTGCAACAGGGGCGGTAGGCGCTTCAGCAGGCTTCACTTCAACCGCTTTTGGTGTAGCTGGAGTCGGTGCAGATACATCCGCAGGCTTAACCTCAGCCGCTTTTGGTGCAGCTGGAGTCGGTGCAGGGACATCCGCAGGCTTAACGTCAGCCGCTTTTGGTGTAGCTGGAGTCGGTGCGGGGACATCCGCAGGCTTAACGTCAGCCGCTTTCGGCGTGGCAGGAGTTGGTGCAGCAACGGGTGTCGCCGTTGTCGGTTCGACCGCTTTCGTTGGCGCTGTCGCAGGATCAGTTTTTAGCTCAGCAGGTTTAACTTCGGTAGTTTCGGTATTCGCAACGGCTAACCCTGTAACCATCAATCCGCTTAAGGTGGAGGCTAAAAGTAATTTTTTCATCATTCGTTCGGTATCTCTTATAATGTTGTTTTTATCGTGTAAAAAAGGGACAAATTTCATTGTAATATTAGTGTTTGGGAACAAGAGGTTATTCAACCTTATTCCGTACTTCAATAAACTAAATACCGTGAAGTTATCACCTCGCAAGTTTTGTATAAAAAACGCTCTATTGCAAAATATTATCCCCTACGAATGACGTGATGCACATTTTTTACCAAACCGCGTTTATTCTATAGGATGCTCCTCTAATTCCACAACAGCATTATCAGTTAATTGCCCTTCTAATATTACGATTTATTCATTTTAGTGCATTTCATCTGTTTTAGATCGTTTTAAACAAAACCTTAGCCTTACGTTGAAAATTGTATAAGGCCTTTTTCTTTTCGGGTAAATCCTCAACCTTACCGAGTTGAAAACCACGCTCCTTAAACCAGTCGATAGATTGAGTCGTTAAGACTAACAAACGCTTTAATTGTTGTTGTTGTGCAGTGTGCGTAACCGCCTCAATTAAGCTATCCCCTCGCTGACCTGTACGGTAATCAGGATGAATCACAAGACAAGCCAGCTCACCCGTTAGGTTATCGTTCATTCCATAAAGTGCAACACAGCCAATCACCTTGCCATCGCGTTGCATAATAATGAAATTATTAATTTCTAGCTCCAACTGTTCACGAGAACGTCGGATTAAAACACCTTGTTCTTCCAGTGGTGTAATCAGCTCAATAATGCCACTGACATCCTCAATAGTGGCGTTACGAATATCATCATACAAGCTGGCGGTGAACATCGTACCAATGCCATCGCGTGTGTACAGCTCTAAAAGCAAGCTACCGTTATGTTGAGCATCAATTAAATGCACCCGTTTTACCCCTTGGGTTAACGCGTATTGAATATCACGAAGTAGCGGAAGTTGCTTCTGCTTCTGTTGCACGATACTTTCTATCTCGGATAAATAAATCTCACGCGGTAAATCACTGCGATGACCCTTTATGAAAATGAGCTTATCCGCTTGCAGTTGTTGAGCAACAAAAATAGCAACCTCTTCATAACGTAAATTATAGGTTTCCCCCGTGGGAGAAAATCCCAAAGAAGAAAGCAGAACAAGGTTACTTTGCTCTAATAAGGATTGAATCAAATCGGTATTGATTTTGCGGACTTTCCCCGTGTGCTGATAATCAACACCCTCAAAGACACCCACAGGTTTTGCCGTAATAAAATTGCCTGATAATACGCCTAAACGATCATTGATTAAAGGTGGACGATTCAAAGCATGGCTGAGCTTGTTTTCAATCTCAATGCGTAACGCACCAATCACTTGTTTAACAACCGCTAGGGTTTCGTCATCGGTAATGCGTAAGTCACAATGAATATTATTAGGGATATTGTCATGCTTTAATTGTTGATTGATTTGTAAGCGTGCGCCATGCACTAAGACAACCCGCGCACCTAACGCAGACAACACCGAAATATCATTGATAATACAATCGAAATAAGCTTCGTCAACCACTTTTCCAGAGAACGTAACCACAAAGGTCTTATCCTGATACAGCTGAATATAAGGCGCGGCTTCTCGAAAGAACTCAATGGGCAAATAGTGGTCGGGCATAATAAAAGCCTAGCGTAAGAATAGATTAGGTTTACAGCGATTGTTTCTCAACCTTTTCACGCAGAATTTTAATTAAAGCATTTTTAGCGACTTGTACCTTTAATTGGTATTTATTGCATTCATAACGTTTTTCTGTTTTTCGAATATGTTGAAGCACACTCTTTTCAGCTTTTGAAAAATTCAGTTTAGGACAGCGGGCTTCAGGGTCTAAGCCCATACCATTATTAAAAATATCACGAGCAATTTTAGAGCTGAAACAATACCCTTTTTGAGCATAAAAATAATTTCGTTCAACCCAAAGGTAAGTACACTCATCGCCAGTATCTTCCGAATCAAGTGCATAACTCAAGCTAGGGGTGACTAAAGCAAACGCTAATGTGGTGCTAAGTATAATATTCATAATGACATCCTTATCATTGGTAATCAGGGGGATTGTCGTTGCTATCGCTTGTTCTTAGATAGCCTCGTTTATCGTAGCCATATTGTACGTTAAAGCCAGTAAATTTACTGCTACTAAAAGGGTCAAAAAGTTGACAAGGACTTTCCAATCATCATTTAAAAAGCGGGTTCTCACGCATTAAGCTAAGGGTTCCTTTTTGTCTTCTTTGGTTAACAGGGGTTATAAATATTCATACATCCC
>JAGLBW010000177.1 GCA_023146545.1 Cocleimonas sp. | reverse complement strand
CCAAGGTATCACTCAAACGCATGGTAAACGCTTTAGGCTTGGAGGCGTTGTTTGATGACTTTTCTCTGAATGAAAAAGAGTAGGCGAAGGTTTTTTAACGGCAGTCAATAGATTATGCTACTTTTTTTATTTGTTCCTTTATTCCGAGGGATTAGAAAAGAGCAATACGGTCTTGTGATCTCCCGCTTTTTTAAGGAAAGCTTTAGACACAGTAGAATTATCGCTATGATGTCAATCTTTGTAGACTTTATCACACAGGGCTAAATATGGCGCAGGCTACTCCAAAATCAGAAAAAAAACCACAACATAAAAAACGAAAATGGCTTCGGTATTTGCTTGAAATTATTGTTATTATCGCCATTATTGTTGCGTTTAGAACATGGCAACAGCGTAATATGGTTTCAGGTGTTGCACCTAATATTCAGGGGGTGCTGATGGATGGTCGTATTATTAATCTTAAACAATACCGAGGGAAACCCTTAGTGTTACATTTTTGGTCAACATGGTGTCCTTTTTGTAAAATAGAGGAAGGCAGTCTGACCGAGCTTGCTAAAGATTGGCCGATGTTAACGATTGCTTATCAATCGGGTGATAAAGCGGCGATTCAACAGCATTTAACCGAACGTCATTTAGAAAGTTGGACAACGATTCCTGATCCTGATAGTCGTTTAGCGGAGTTATACGGTGTAACAGGTGTCCCGACAACGTTTATTATTGATGCTAACGGCAATATTCGTTTTCATGAGGTAGGGTTAACCAGTGGTTGGGGATTACGAGCGCGTCTCTGGTATGCGAATCAAATGCCTTTGCCTGTTGCTAAAGAGATTGCCCCGATTAATGATAAACAGCCGAAGTCTGTTTCAGTTACTCAATAATACGTTGTAAGTAATGACAAAGCACACAAGGGATTATCCTTATTATCGCTTATCCCTGTTTTACCTGCTGTTTTTTATGGCGTTGGGTATTTTTGTTCCCTATTGGTCACTTTACCTTCAGTTTTTGCAGTTTTCTGCCGCAGAAATTGGTGAGTTAATGGCAATTGCAATAGGAAGCAAAGTGGTCGCGCCTTATTTGTGGGGCTGGCTTGCGGATCATACGGGTTGGCGTATTCAAATTATTCGGCTTACCGCGTTGTTATCTGGCGTGTTTTTTGCTGGGGTCTTTATCGAGCAAAGCTATTTTTGGATGGCGTTTATTATGGCGTTGTTTGGCTTTTTTTGGAATGCTTGTTTACCCTTGTTTGAAGCGTTAACCTTGAATCACCTGCAACAGCAAGTGACTCATTACAGCCATATTCGAATTTGGGGTTCTTTGGGGTTTATTTTTTCTGTGGTAGGTTTACCCTTGCTGTTTGAAGCTTATGGCTTTGTTATGATTCCGATAACGCTGTTGATTGCACTGATTTTAATGGGGCTATCGACATTGTTGGTCAATGATCGTGCTCATTTGTTAGAGCATCTTGCTTCGCCCCCTATTTGGCGAGTTATCCGTCAACCCGTTGTGATTGCTTTTTTAGTGGTGTGTACCTTACAGATTGCGAGTCATGGCGCTTATTATACTTTTTTTAGTATTTATCTGATTGACCAAGGTTATTCTGCGCTACTCACGGGTTGGATGTGGGCGGTTGGTGTCATTGCTGAAATTGGTTTATTTATTATAATGCACCGTGTTTTGATGCAATATGATGCAGGGGTGCTATTAACTTTATCTTTATTAGGCACGGCTGTTCGCTGGTTTTTATTGGCTTATTTTGTTGATGTTTGGGGTATATTATTGTTTGTGCAGTTATTACATGCGATTAGCTTTGGACTCTTTCATGCGGCGGCGATTCATTTAGTACATACTTTATTCCCCGCGCGTTTGCAAGGGCGAGGACAAGCACTTTATGCTGGTCTTTGTTTTGGTGTTGGCGGTGTCGTGGGTAATTTGCTCAGTGGTTATGCTTGGGATTATCTTGGGTCATTAACCACTTTTTTAAGTTCGGGTGTTGTTGCATTAGTCGGTGGTGCGATCGCTTGGTTTTTTATCGCTAATGTCTCGCTTAATAAGGAACAACAAATATGCTAGGGGTGACGTCTTCTCCTTTATCTTTGGATAAAATCACAACAGCCTTGCGTCTGGCAGGGGTTAAACAAGCGGGTCAGCCGCTTAAGATTCGCTTGTTTAAACGCCTTAATTCCACCAATACATGGTTAAAAAATCATGGTGACTGTGGTGTAGTGTGTCTTGCAGAGCAACAAACACAGGGACGTGGGCGACGCGGAAAACATTGGTTATCACCTGATGCTGAAAATATTTATCTCTCCTTTCAAGCTTGTTTTGAAATACCACCCCCACATTTCTCTTTATTAAGTCTGGTAGTGGGGTTATCGATTGTCGAAACGCTTGATAAAATAGGTTTATCTGAGCACGGTGTTAAATGGCCCAATGATATTTATTGGCGAGGAAAAAAAATGGGCGGGATCTTGATTGAATCGATTGCGCCCCCTCGCCAACGAGCTACAGTGGCTTATAACGCCGTTATTGGTATTGGTTTAAATATTAATATGCCTGAGTCGATGGGTAACGCCATTGATCAACCTTGGGTTAGTTTAAGCAAAGCGATGGGGCAACCGATTGATCGTTCAATGCTGTTGGCATTATTGTTAGAAAAATTAAGCCACGATCTGAATCAACTTCACCGTTTAGACTTAGCTGAATTTCAACACCGTTGGCAACGATGGGATATATTAAATAATCGAAGGGTTGATATTTTATTAGATCAGCAAATATTAACGGGTGTCGTCAAAGGTATTGATGCACAAGGTTGCCTTGGTGTTCAGCTACAATCAGGGGAGCTTCAGTATTATGCTTCTGCTGATATTCATTTAAAAAAATAAAGATAATACCAAATGATTTTACTCGTCGATGCAGGAAACAGCCGTTTAAAATGGGCAACCATCACTGCTAATCAACGCTCCAAACAATTAGCTCAAGATTATCATTCTCAAAGTGCACTAGAAGGGTTAAAACACTGCTTACAGAACGTCTTTATTGATACAGAAGAAACCCAACGGCAACTGATTTTAGTCGCGGTTTTAGGTGATGCCTTTCAACAAGCAACCCATACGCTTTGCCAACAATTGAAAATTTCACTGCATTATGTCACCGCTCAAACAATCGCTTATGGTGTTCATAATGGCTACACTATTGCAGCTCATTTAGGCGCGGATCGTTTTGTTGGTTTAGTCGCGGCACATCACCTTATTGCAAACGAACACCGTATTATTATTAGTTGTGGAACAGCTATTACTATTGATGCCTTGTCTGTCAATGGGTATCATTTAGGTGGGTTAATCCTACCTGGTTTACACTCTTTTTCGGATAGTTTAATAAAAAAAACAGCGCAATTAAATACAGCTAAGACCGCTAACACCACCTTGTTTGCTAATAATACTGCGGATGCTATTCAAAGCGGCTGTGTTTATGGTTTAGTTGAAGCAATAACGGGAATATCTTCTCGTATGAGAAAAGAACTTTTAAAAATAAATCATTTAGAGGAATATCCGAAGCGCAAAGTATCGGTAAGAACCATACTTTGTGGTGGCGATGCGAAGTTAGTACACCGTTATCTTTTAGGAACAACTCAACGAGAAGATGATTGGATCATGCAAGGCTTACAGATCATTGCGACTACAATAAACCCTTCACAAGCTTAGAAATAAAATACCATGCGTTTAATCCTTATAGCCCTTGTTTTGCTAAACCTTATTTACTTTATTGTTGTTTTTTTATTGGGGGATGCAACCTACACTCCGCCTGCACCAATGAAACAAGGTATTCCTGGCATTGAATTACTTAAAAAAGGTTCATTAAAAATAACCTTAAAGGGTAACAGACGTTGCTTTACACTTGGCCCTTTTAACAGTAAAAAAGCAACTAAATTAGTGGCTAAACGGCTGGATGATAGCGGTTCTTCAGTTAAACTTCGACATCAAAAAACAATGGATACCCTGAATTACTTAGTTTATCTGCCGTCACAAAATAATCGTGAGGCTGCCTTAAAGATTATTGCCGATATTAAAAAGTTCGATATAAAAGATTATCATTTGATTAAAGGAGGGCCGTATAAAAATGCGATCTCTTTTGGTTTTTTTAATGACCTTAATAAAGCCCGCCGGCACTCTGAGTATATTCGTTATTTAGGTTACGATTCTCAATATACGGAGCAAAAAGCAGTCCGCGAAATTTTTTGGCTAGATTATGATGAACGACGTGATCAAAATACCCCTGTTTTAAAATGGAGTCGTACAATTGATCCTAGTTCTGTGGTGCAAAAAATTCCACGATGGTGCGAGTTTTAATTTGTAATACAGGAGGGTATAGACGACTGCTAGAGCAGCAGAAAGATAAATAATTAAAGAGTAACACCAGATTAGCGTTGTCTTGGCATTGACCTTGAACCAGTTAGGTTCAGGTGGGTTCCTCTAAAAATTTATTAGGCTTACCGCCGTAGCGGTCGTGCACACAAAACAATCGTCAGATCCCGAATTTCGTCATTAGGCTCAAGGGATTTCCCACCAAATCAACGAATAACCCAGAAGTCACTCATAGTGAGTAATAGTAATACAAAGCCTGCTGTTTGTTAAGTAGGATTCATCTTATTTAATTAAATTTAATAATGAAAAGCATTAAATAAACTTAATTTCTATCGCGCTATTGATGATTAAGGCTACTTTTTGATGACTTTTTCCATGCGGCATAGACTCTGCTTAAACAACCAATCAACCGATTTTTTCTTTAATGTAAAAGAAAAGAGTGAGAGAATCGCAAATTGTGTGTAAACACGCTCGTTTTGAGTGATTATTATACAAAGTAAAACATCAAGTCAAAGCCTGAAAGTAGAATGTAATATCACCAGTGCCGCGTTTATATGAACAACAAATGGAATTTTATACCGTTAAGCTAATCTATTCTGTATTAGCAATACACTAGGGAGAAAAAATAATGAAACAATTAATGAAGATACTCTTCGTATCGATATTTGTAGTCGCCTGTTCAGACGATAAAGTTGAGAAACAAACAGAGACACCAGAAAAGGCAAAAACAAGCATAAGCAATACAGAAAAACCGCCATCAGAAACCGTTGAAGAAAAAACGACAAGCAACCCAACCCCAAAGAAAGAAACAACCGAACCAACAAGCCAACAAAAACCAAGCATCATCCCACAACCCCCTACAGAAACAGGGAAAAAGGAAGAAACCTCTCCTAATAATGGCAATGGTGCAGAAGTAAAATTAACGAAAGATGATATTGAAGCAATGGATTTGGTTAATGATGAAATTTTTCAAGACCGATGCAACAAATTTATTAAAGAAGACAAAGTCCCTGAGACTGAAGTCAAAGAATATCTAGAAGCCTGTCTTGATGATTTAAAACAACAAGCAATGGTCATTATAGAAGGTGAAGATGAAGCCCTTGTTGAAATAGAAGGGGTAGAAGAAGAGGCGGTTCAAATTGAAGGAACAGAAGTTGAGGACACACAAGCAACTGTTTCAAAGACAGAAGTAGACAACCCAATAAAAGCAGAACCCGCAACGATAGAAACGACACCTAAAGCTACAAAGTAAACAGGCAGCGTTGGAGGCTTTAGCTTGCATTTGTATTGACACCTTAACTTTCTAATATTGTTTTGGAAATTATTTATCGAAAAAATGATACCGTGAAAAAAGTCATGCTAAAGCCATTCATCCCACAACAATCTCCGCTTTAATCCGCTCGTTTTATTTCAGCCCAATAATGCGATGTTTTTCCTGATCGTTTAAGTTGAAGTAATTGCACCTTTACCTTATGTGCTAATGCTTTGGTGACTTTTCCCATTTTACCTTTTTTAGGGTAATCAGTACGGACATTCAAAGTACTCGCTTGTACGGTAAAATATTGTCCTCTTTTGGGTAGTTCACCTTTTAAACTTAAGTTGGCGTCTATCCATTGATCGTTTTCAAACACGCCAAGATATACCCAGCCCTGAGTGGTCATTTTTGGCTTCTTGGTATCGGCTTTATTTTCCATTTCAGCAGCTAATTTTTGCTTTATCGCTAGTTTTTTATCGGCTTCTGCTTTTTTCTTCTCAGCTGTTTTTTCTGCGGTTGATGTTTTAAACTTCTCCTGTTCTTTTTCTGTAACTGATGTCTTATTCCGTCCCGCTTGCTCGGTCTTTTTTGATGTTGATAATAAAGTGGAGAATTGTCTTAAATCAGATTCAAACGATGCTTTAATTGCTTTAGCATCAGCAACTGGTTTTTTTTCTGGCTCAGGCTTCTGTTTAGAACTTAGTATCAGGGTCGTTTTAGCTTTTGTTGTTTTAGTCACTACTTCTTTATTTCGCCCCACAGGTTTTGACTCTTTTTTGGAGACCGTTCGTGCAACAACTTTAGCTTTTTTCTTAGACATTTCAGGAGATGGTGCGACTGACTCATCCTTTTTTATTTTCTGGGCAAAAATTTCTTTTACCGCGTTATTTAACTTTTTTTCTCGTGATACTGATGTGGTTTTTGATGTGTTCTCAGCAGAAAACTGCCTTTTTTCAGGCTTCTTTTCTACAGGGGATGCTACGACTGTTTTAACTTTTTGAGATGCAGCTGTTGCCTTTGCTTCTTTTCTTAATAACTGTAGATGAGAAGATGTGCTACGGGTTTTATCTGTTGTGGCTTCGCTGGTAACTTGTCGCAAACCATTGTTTAGGTCTTTTTTATGTTCTGCCTCTAGTGTGCGCAAACGCTGTACCACGGCATCACGGATGGCTTCTTCAGAGGTTTCAGAAAGGATCTCGCTTTCTTTATTGCTATGCTTTACGTCTGCTTGAGCAGAAAGTAAAAAGAAGCATTGAAGAATAAAAAGCAAGTAGAACGTAATGGGGGAACGTGATAACTTATTCAAGGTACTGACTCGGTTTATTGCTGTTGGGGTTGTCAATTCAAAACAGACAAGCGACACATGAAATGCGCTAACTATAATAGCACCCCCATTCAGTGGAAGCTCATAAAATCATTATTTCAGGCTTATCAATTGACTTATTCTTTTATGCTCTGTAAGTAAACCGATGATTTTTCATTTAAACCTTGTTAGGATTAAAATAAAAAAAGGTTAACCTCAAGGTAAGAGGTGCTTAGTATTTGATAGTTAATTACTCTTTTTATTGGTTTTTTATTCTATTGGGTTTCAGATAAAGTGTCTTATTCCCCACACCGATAAAATATTTAGAACCCTTTTGGGCAAAAAACCACCCCTAAAGGACACCCTTTGCAGGCGTATTGTGTCATAAAAAAGCCGCTTCCTTTGTGGTTTCCGTGTCCTCTAGGGTGAGTCTCAACAGATAACCTTTAGGACATCATAAAGGCTTCTATCTCATCGACTTCTTTTAATAAAGCAGCGGTTAGCACTTCATTTCCATCGGGAGTGACTAAAATATCATCTTCAATACGAATGCCAATGTTCCACCATTTAGGATCAACTTGATCATTAGGTGAAATATAAAGCCCTGGCTCTACTGTCAAGACCATACCCACCTCTAAAGTACGCCATGTTTCATTAATTTTATAGCGCCCAACATCATGAACATCTAACCCTAACCAATGCCCTGTATTGTGCATATAAAAATCGGTATAGGTTTTTTCTTCTAAAACCGTTTCGAGATCACCCTGTAATAATCCTAAATCTAACAAGCCCTGAGCTAATACTTTTACCGCTGCCTCATGAGGTTCAATCCATGTATTATTAGGTTTTACTTGCTCGATTGCTGCCGCTTGAGCATCTAATACCAGTTGATACAATGCACGTTGTGGATCGCTGAATTTACCACTGACAGGAAAAGTTCGTGTAATATCACTGGCATAACCTTGATACTCTGCACCCGCATCAATTAATAATAAATCTCCCGCCTTTAAACACTGATTATTCTCAATATAGTGCAAAATACACCCATTTTCTCCACCACCTACAATAGAGGTATACGCAACTTCCATCCCTGCTTGTCGGAACTCATGTAAAATTTCCGCCTCAATTTGATACTCGTAAGCTTCTGCTTGACATCTTTTCATCGCACGTTGATGCGCGATGACTGAGGTTTGTGCTGCATAACGCATCAACGATTGTTCCGCCTCTGATTTAACCAAGCGCATTTCATGCAATATTAAATCTAAAGCGGTTAGTGCATGAGGTGCTGTAATCCCTTTGCGGATTTTAGAATGTAAACTACTGATCCAAGTCATCACTTGTTGATCAAAGCTAGGGTTAACCCCCATGCTATAGTAAACCGTTGTTCTATTTTCCATTAAGCTTGGCAAAATAGTATCAATCTCATCAATAGGAAACGCATTATCAGCCTGATAGGTCGTCTTTGCACCCTCCAAACCTGCCATCCGCCCTGTCCAACGCTCTGTTTTAGCATCTTTTTCTCGGCAAAATAATAAAAACTGACCCGCTTCATGCTCAGGAATTAACACCGCAATCGCATTAGGCTCATTAAAATTAGTTAGGTAAAGAAAATCACTGTCTTGACGAAAAGGAAACTCTGCATCACGATTACGCATTTTCAATGCGGCGGACGGAATAATCGCAATAGAATCTCGCTCCATTTGATCAAGCAAACGTGTACGACGCGTTGAAAATTCATCTTTTGGAAATTGAGGGGGTGTGGTTAAAACAGTCTTCATATACAGGTTTTCTCACGATAAAAATTTTAATCATAGCCCAATTTAAGGCAATATTTTCAAGAATAACTAAACATACTCAAAGTACGCCGCCAAGCTGCACAAAATGGACGTTCGATGGAAGCCGAAGTAAGCGCTGCTACTTGAAAGGTGATAAATGCTTAAAGATTTAGGGCTTGATCCACGGTATTAGCATCGGTACTTGTTTTTGGTAGCGTGTATATTGTTCCCCAAATTCCCGTTGTAATGATTTTTCTTCGAACTTAAGACCAATGAAGAGATAAAGTGTCATTGAAGTAGCAAAAAGAAAATGACCGATGCTCATTGTGGGTGTTGCCCAAAGAATGATGAGTGTCCCTAATTGCATGGGATGGCGAACAAAGTTGTATAAGGCAGGCGTTTTGAAGATAGGTTTGGGCATTGGTTTGCCTATTTGGTGGAACCAAACTTGTCGTAGCCCGAACAATTCAAAATGATCAATTAAAAAAATTGACCAAAGCACAATGATATTCCCCATAGCAAAACAGGTATAGAAAAAAATGCTGGATAGACCTTGAAAAGACCACAGTAAATCGGGTAGGGGTTGCCATTGCCACATCAATAAAATCAAGAATAATGATGCCTGTAAAACATAAGTGCTACGTTCTACGGCTATAGGCACAACACGTGTCCACTTTTCTTTAAATGCCTTCCGTGACATTAAGCTATGAAAAAAGCCAAAGGTGAAGACAAGTAACAGATTGATAATGATTGCCAAGTTAATGTTGGTAATAGCCCTGCCACTATTGATTGATTTAGGAACAATTAATTCAAGTAGAAACCCTTCAATGTAAATAAAGACAACAATGAATAGGCAGTAGCATAAAATGCCATACAAGGTCATCAATAATTTAGTCATGTTTTGGTATCCTTCGTCTATT
>JAGLBW010000176.1 GCA_023146545.1 Cocleimonas sp. | reverse complement strand
GGTTAATAGATGGGTTCATTCAATACCATTCCAATATCAAACTCTCCAATTTGAGATAATTTTTCTTCATTAATAATGCGTAGTTTTTTATGATGGCATTCAATCCACCCTTCTTGTGTAAATTGGCGAATCACACGGTTAACATGCACATTGGTTAAACCTACGGTGTCGCCAATGTCTTCTTGTGTAATTGGAAATTGAATCATGTTTTCCGCTTCATTAAACGTATGCGGCATTTGTAAACGGCAACGATGAAACAGCTCTAATAATAAAAAAGCAATGCTTTCTTGTGCATTTTTTCGACCCGAAAACATTAAGTGATGTTGACATAAGGCTAAATCCCGCGACTCCATTAAGGCAAGTTGTATTGCTAAGGGGGGTTGTGTATTGAGCATTTCTTTTAACCTTGAACGCGGAAAAGAACACAGTATGACTGGGGTAATAGCAATGGCTGAATGTAAAATTTTACCCGTGGAACTGGCTTGGAAGCCAATAAAATCTCCAGGCAACGAAAAGCGTAAAATCTGACGCTTTCCTGTGCTAGTAGTTTGATACAGTGCCATCCAACCATCGTATAAGGTGTAGAGATAATCAGGGACAGTACCTGATTGATACAAGGTTGTTTTAGGGGTTAAACACAGTTGATGTTGTCGAAATTGTTGGATTTCATTTAAGTAATCTTTGGGTACTTTTTGATAGAGCGCTCGACCTCGAACCAGACAGCTCGAACATTGTGTCAGCGGGCGTGGTTTTATCCGTATTCCATTTATTGGCATTTGATTTCTCAAAAAGGTTGTCTCAAAACGACAGTGTATTAGGCGCTTATTCGAAAACAGACCCTTTAAAGATAGGGTCCTTTAAAACAAAGACTACACGACAGCGTGCAGAGGGGCTACCAAGACGATATGATCAAGATGTCGCTGCACTGAGTGTCGCTCTTTTTCCTAAGTTTTCGTTGCAGGTACAGCGCTCAAAGAGCGCTCCAAGATACTGTTAACATTTAACCGTTCATTAGTTTTTATCAAGTCATTATCTTGGTAGAGACAATGACCTAATAAAAAGCGAACCTGTAATCCAAGCTCAATAGCATCTGATTTTTTCATCCTTGATACTTGCTTTCTTGACAACCTCGTTGGCTATTGAAACTAATAAATTGAGTCGGTACAAACACGGTTGTTGGGATTAAACTTTCTTCAGGGGATTCTTTTATTAAATAACCTTCAATTTGTAGAAAGGCATCTTCTTTTTCGGGTAGTTTCAAGGCTAAAAATTTAGTGGCTAATGCCTTGCTGACACTATTGGGAGCTAAATAGTATTTATGTTGTGTCTCACAATCAAAAAACTCGCCAATGTTGGCATAAAAGCGATAATCTCCTGTGTACACTGTACTTTTAGGGGGACTTTCAAAGCTACACGAGAACAGTAATATAATAAAGCTAAAGGCTAGAATGATTTTTGAGAAAACAGCGATCATAGTGCATCTTTCCATAAGGTATTCTCTATCAAAAAAGGGCTTAAAAATCGAAATTTAATAACGTCCTGATATTAACCTGTTAGGACGTTATCAAAGCCTCGTTTTTTAGTGCGCAGAAGGGAGAACAGGAGAGTGTGCAGGTGACAGTTGTGGAACTTTGCTCTCAAGGACTGCACCGTGAGCAGGCATTTGATGAGGCGCGCTGCTTGTTTTTCCCTTAACACCACCATGATCAGGCATTTTAGCACTCCCTGATTGTGTCGCTTGTTTGATAACCGCTTGCTTTTTATCGGTGTACAGAATAATTTTATTGACACTTTTCATTGAAGGGTCAAGACGAATCGCTTCGCTTGCCATTGCTTTCGCCATACCGTATTTGCTTAAGTGTAAATAGGCAATACTCATTGATGCAAATAATTTTGCATTTTCAGGGTCACGCAGGATGGCTTCTTTATACGCTTTGACGGCATCTTCTGATTTATTCTCTAATAAATAAACCCCTGCTAAGCGTTGATAAGCTGTTTTATCCTCAGGATATTGGCTAATCATTGCTTTGTAAACACTCGTTGCCTCCTTTACTTTTTTATCTGCCCAAAGCTTATCGGCTTCTTTTAATAAGGCTTCATGGGAGGCTGGAGTCGGCTTTGTAGGCTGTGCCGTGTTGATCTCTGCGGATAAATTGAGACTGAAGATGATCAGGCACAGGAAACTTGTTTTGGCTAAAATTTTCATAAAAAAACACTCATAGATTAAAAAACCCGCTATCAGTAAGTTGATAGCGGGTTTTTGCTGATATTAAAACAGATAACTTATTATAAGACAGTTAAACGTAAAGAACCGACCCATCTGATGTACTAATTGCTGTGGGATAATAATATTTTTTACGTTAAACCGTCTAAGATAATTCTTATTTATTTTTTCTCAGCGGGTTTTTCTTCTACTTTATCAAGTCCATATTTTGCTTTGGTTTGCTCGATAGCGGCTTTGCGTGTTGCTTTTTGCTTAGCGGTCAACTTATCGTTATACCATTTATGGTTGTTATGATTGAGCACTTCATTAAGTTTTGCTTTCAATACTTTTGCTGCCCGTTGCTTCTTGACATCTTTAGATTTCAAGCCACTCTTAATCAGTTTTTCTAACTCAGGAATAAACTTCACATAGAAGTGTTTAGCAACCTCATAAGTACCGTGCCAATGGGTATAATCAGGCCCCATCATAGAAGCACCCATACGTGCGCGACGACCTTCGTGATGCCAAAGTTCAAACCAAATCCAGTCAAGCTTATTACTAAATTTAGCAGGCTTTAATAAAGGCTTCGCTAACTTAGCCAATGCAAGTCCAGGTTTTGCAAACTTCTTATTATAAAGTTCAATTAGACCATCATATTGCAAGTAGAAATTTTCAATATACTCTTCATTATGACAAGCAGAGCACACATCTTTCATACTATCACGACGCTCTTCCCAACCAAGGTCTGCTCCAGGCAAGCCCATTTTAGCATCAACCACTTCAGGACGTACTGAAATAGGAGGTTTATTGTTCCAAGAGATTCGAGTTCCAACATCATGCGTAACCGGTTGCTTACGGGTTGCGCTCATATGACACGTTGCACACGTAGGGCCAGTGAAATAATCTTCGCCTGCAATCCATTTTGGATTATCCAAGTTCATCTTATCTTTATTCGCCTTAAACTGGATACCGTGCTTAGACTCCTCATAAATCTCTTTATGCGGATGATCGGGCCCCATATGACACTTACCACAAGTATCAGGTTCGCGTGCTTGAGCAACGGAGAATAAATGGCGGGCATGACAAGCGGTACAAGAACCTTTTGAGCCATCAGGGTTAATCCGTCCGATGCCTGTATTGGGCCATGTTGCAGGGTCAAGTGCGCCGTTTTTATTGACTTTAACGATTGAGCCATGACATTGCCAGCAACCTGAAACCGCTGCTGCCGAGTTGCCTTGAGGGAACCCTTCGGTAATAAATTCACTATTACCTTCAACCACTTCTGCCAATAAATTATCTAAAGATGCCAAAATATTAGCCGCTGCTGCATGGTGAGAAGCTTCTGCTTCTTTTACTTCTTTTGGGTGACAGTTAGAGCAATCTTTAGGCGATACAATAATAGAAATCGGATGCTTTATTTTTTTCTCTTCATGCATAAAGGCATCAGCATCGCCTTCATCGGCTTGGTGACATTCATAACAACCCACATTAGCACGATAATGTTTACTCGCTCCCCATTGCTGGGTAATACCAGGGTTTAGTTTTTTATGGCAAGCAACACATTGCTTGGTTTCTTCAGACATCTCAGGGGGTGGTTGCTTAACTGTTCCCCAAGTGCTGGTGGATAAAATCAGTAAGGTTATTGACATAACCCACTGAATTAATACGGATGGTTTCATTTCAAAAACTCCTCAATAGCGGTGTTTGCAAAAAAGCAAATAAAGACCTTACAGATAACCTATTTGCCTTTTATTCCTACCGTATTGAATAGGAGCGGTCAGAGGGATACCAGTTAAGTGCAATGTCTTTGAAAAAGCCATTCCTTAAGAGAAAAGTGATCAAATGATAAGGGAGGGAGTGATAGCATTATCGTAAAAAAAGCAGACATAAGCACTACAAAACCCCAAACCAATAAAAAAGCCTAAATCAAATAACGTTCTAGTGGATGACTCTTAAATGTATTGTATGGGTTAGCTGACAAACTGCTTAGAAAATAGGGTGAGGATATAAAACAAGCAATAAATCAGACCAACGCCTACAATATTCGGAGGATAGTACAGTTTAAAATGTGCTGTATTAACATGGGTTAATAAGTTTTTATATAAGAATAAGCTAATATTTTAAAAAGGGATTATCTCAGCAAGCAATACGCTCACTCAATTTATAGTGAAGAGAGCATTAAAGCCTCATTCCGTAATAGAAATTTAAGACGATAGATGAGGCTAAAGAGTCTACAGGTAAGCGGCGTTCCGATACTAACAAATTAAAACAGATGAGCCTCACTTTTTACGTGGTGACTAACGCTTGGCGGCATTTAAGCGTTGTAATGCTTTCTTTGCTGACGGCACGCCTTTTTGCGCCGCTTTTTGAAACCAGACACGGGCTTGACGAAAATCACGTTTCACACCATAGCCGTTCGCATACATTGCACCCACACTGTACATCGCCAGAGGCACACCTTTTGCCGCCGCTTTTCGATACCACACTAATGCTTGACCGTGGTTTTTCTTTACCCCAATACCGTCAACGTATAAATCACCGAGTAAAAACTGAGAGTTGGGCAAGCCCGCTTTTGCTGATTTTGATAACCATTGGAACGCATGATAAACGTTCTTCTTCGTGCCTTTGCCTTCCAAATACATTAGACCTAAATTATGTTGAGCCAAAGGAATATTTTTAGCCGCAGCTTTCCTAAACCAAGCAAAGGATTGTTTTAAATTTTTCTTAGTGCCGAGACCTTGAGCATACATAGCACCTAAGCTATAGAAAGCAGACGGCACACCTTTATCGGCTGCAATTTTCATATTTCTAAACGCATGATAAGGGTTTTTCTTAGTTCCCATACCATTCGCATACATTAAACCTAATAAATAATTTACCGCAGGATTTCCTGATTTTTCAGCTTTTTTCGCATACTGGAATGCTTTAGCAAAATTACGTTTTACACCAACACCGTTCAAAAAACGTTCGCTGAGCATTAACTGAACATCCGTCATGCCTTTATTCGCGGCTTTTTCATACCAATGAATCGCCGCACCCATATTCTTTTTCGTCCCGTGTCCGCGCTCATACATTATGCCTAAGCCACGGAAAGCATCAGGAATTCCCTTTTGTGCCGCTTTGGTATAAAGCTGGAAGGCTTTCTGTGGGTTCTTTCGTGTCCCCGTTCCTGTGGCATACATTGAGCCTAAAGCATACAAGGCAATCGGATGATGCTTAGCCGCTGCTTTAGTAAACCATTTAAACGCTTCATAAGGGTTTTTCTTAACCCCCTGACCTTGCATATGTAACTCCCCTAAAATATACAACCCCGCAGGATCACCTTTTTTAGCAAACTGAGATGCAATTTGAAACACTTTTCGATAGTCTTTTTTCTGGAAAGCCGAACGCAAATCAGCATTCGGGTCGGCAACGACAGAAGAAGATAAAAAAACAGTGATCAACAGCAGTAAAAAATGGGTTTTAATATTCATAAGGGAGAGTTTGCTTTGCATTAAATAATCCTTTTAGCCTATATTTTCAAGTTACGGGGATTTGCAGTAGAGTAGGTGGTTCTCAAACCACTTGCTCTGGAATAAATACAAAACGCTTGTTTTTCTGGAACAAGCGTTTAGAACGCAGATTATAGTCCTTTTTTTAAAGCTGAAATTATACGGTAACGCTATTCTTTAGATTCATTGACTGTGAGCGGGCTAATAAGTTGCTCCACCTGAACCTCAAGCGCTTCGAGTTTTTCACGGGTTCGCAATAACACCGCCGTTTGAATATCAAACTCCTCTCGGGTAACAAGGTTCATTTTACGCAAACCACTCTCCAAACCAAAGCGGATATTTTTTTCGACATCCTCCTGTAGTTCATTAACAACAGGGGGAAGAAGCGCGGCTAAACGTTGGCTTAAACCATCAAGGTGATCATTCGGGTTCATATTGGTAAATCCATGATAAATTAGAAGTAATTGAGTTTATAATAACCGTACAAAGTACATTTTTAATATAATCTAACCCTTATGCACTGCCTTAAAAAGGCAACGACCGTAGGTTACGCCACGTCAAAGAGAGAGGGAGTATCTAATGACAGGAATAAACAATAGAATACGCTACACCGTAGGATAGGGTTTCCTCTATTGTGTTTCACTGGTACTTGTCATGGTTATGGCTTATGGTGTATTTTTTATCAAAAATCACTTAATAGAAGAAGATCAAACGTTTTATGAAATTAACACCACGCGAAATATCAACCCCTCGTCCTAATATGTCACTCACCATACCAGAGGGTATGGCTCCTGTTGAATTTTTCAATAGTCCCGCTAATTTAAAAAATTTAGCCGAAGAAAACGGACTATTTAGAACCCCAGAAGACTGGCTAATGTATCGAAAACTCATAGGGCACAGCTCCGAATTCGATACTTCGATTATTCTGGATACATCCCGCCGCATTCTTGATCCACTTGGTCGCCCTGTGCGTCGTGATCAATTAGGACGACAAGAAAAGAAAGTCTGGTCGCAAATGACACAAATTATTTGCCAATACATGCTAGAAAAATATCCCGACCCTAAAAAACACCTCGTGCTTTGTGGTGAAGCCAGTCTGGATTCAACATGGCCTTTAAACAAGCCCGGTGTGCCTAGCATTCGTATGATTCATAATCATTTTATGGTGTTTCCTTACGATAAACTCACCGCCGCAAATAAAGCCAACCCAAACAATATTAACCTAACCGACAGCGGACATAATACCTTATTTTTGCGTCGTCTTAGTGCCGTTTACCATGAGTTTTTAGAAGTCCTTGATTTACAATTACTAAAACAAATTCCATCAGAAGATTCTGCCTTAGCCGTTACAGGTTATCCCCAAGGCTTACCCAGTTGGGAATTAGTCGGTGGAACCGACAAACTCAAAGACCAATATTTTTGGTACGAATACGAACAAATTTTACGCGGTTTTCTCGACTTCTATCAAACCTTCTTCTCCCTTGTCGCAACAGGCGAAGAGCGTATTCCTAATGATGTCAATTTCCCCGATCAAATTCGGGATGTCCTTTTAAGTAGCCATCGTTTTTTACGTGTCGCCCGTGATCTGCGTGAACAGATTGTACTTGATCCCAAATTTGCTAATGAAATCCGCTGGCGACCCGCTTACAAACAAATCCTTTACCGTGATCAACGGGGGCGGATTATTGTCACCATTTCACAAAACTCCGTCGGTAATGCCATTACTGAATTACTCGGCATTGTCGTCAACCGTTATGAAGATGCGGAAGAATATGCTGAGTTAGAACCAGCCTTAGTCGGACGATTGCTCGAAGCACGCGAACGTTTAATTGACGCAAATCTCGGCGAGGCGATCTCCGCACCCTCGTGGCCGAATGGAGAATATGCCGCAAAATAGCGGTTGGTTCTTTTTTAACACCATAGACGCTACACTTAAATAAGAAGTTTGGCATACGCATCCGTTAGCCAATACTTATTCTTGCTTTTTTGCAAGAATAAGTACGTGTTGAATCACTACGTTTACAATATATCTTTCCAATCGTTTAATTCACCCTTTTTTATCCTAGCAAAGACATTGAACCCTCGTTTTTGTTGTACGCTGTAAAAGGCAGCATGACTAAGGCATCATTGTCAGGT
>JAGLBW010000175.1 GCA_023146545.1 Cocleimonas sp. | reverse complement strand
CCTTGAAAATTATCAATGCAATCAGAATATTATTCTTCTACACTGCCGATCATTTTGATATTCGATGTTACGCCTATACTCTTTCTACTGGTAAAAAGAAAACGAGTTAGCCCTTTTAATATCAAAATAATTATTATTTATTGAACAAAAGGATTGATACTATTATGAAAAAACTATGGTTACTCTCAGCATTAAGCCTCGTTATGATGTCTTGTGGCGGTGAAAAAGCGCCCACAGAAACAAAACCTGAGACAAAAACAGCCACAAAAACGGTCGCAACGGTTGATAAAAAAGCGGCGGTAGAAAAGGCGAAAGCAATAAGCAAAGCATTGGGGGGTGCGTTAAAAACAGAGCTGCAACAGGCGATGAAAGCGGGTGGTCCAATGGTCGCGTTAACTATCTGCAATGCAAAAGCAATGACGATTACTGCTCAAATTGCCAAAGAACAAAACGCGCAACTCAGCCGTGTTAGTTTGAAAGAACGTAACCCCAGCAATGTACCCAATGAATGGCAGAAAAAGGTCTTGGAAGATTTTGATCAGCGCGCCGCAAAGGGTGAAGATATTGCAACAATGGGATTTTCAGAAATTGTTGATCATAAGGGAAAAAAGCAACTCCACTTTATGAAAGCATTACCGACAGGAAAGGTTTGTTTAGCCTGTCATGGTGCTGAAATTTCAACGAATGTAAAAGACAGTTTAGCAAAGATGTACCCCAACGATAAAGCAACAGGCTATACTTTAGGACAAGTCCGCGGTGCAATTGTCGTGATTAAAGACCTCTAAACACAAGCAACAGCCATGAAAGACATCATCAGCCTATCGCCACAAGAAGCCTATACTTTATTACAAACCGATGCTCATGCTAAATTAATTGACATTCGTTCTTCAATGGAGTTTTTATTTGTAGGACATGCCGTGGGGGCGATTCATATTGCATGGATTGATGAACCTGACTGGGAGATTAACCCTGATTTTGTGGCTGAAGTGAGCCGAACGATTAAGGGGGAGGATTCAATGAACCGATTGGATACTCCCATTGTTCTTATTTGTCGTAGTGGTCAACGTACCCTTCAAGCCGCAAAAGTATTAATTGAATCAGGTTTCACCCACGTCATTCATGTCGATGAAGGCTTTGAAGGTGCACGTGATAATGACTTTCACCGCAGTGCTGTGGGAGGCTGGCGTTATAATGGACTCCCTTGGGAGCAGTGCTAATCATACAAAGGATAAGCAAGTAATCAATTATCCTCTGTTGTGATAATTTGTGACGGTTAACTATGCTAATTCATAGTCAGAACGAAAGGAGACTGGTGCTTTATGGTCTTCTCCAAGCGTGATAATTTCCCATGCGTCTTGATGCTGTAATAATTCACGTAGCAGGAGGTTATTAATCGCATGACCTGATTTATAGCCGTGGTATGCTCCAATAATACCGTAGCCCAAGGTGTATAAATCACCCACAGCATCTAGCATTTTATGTTTTACGAATTCGTCCTCATAACGTAACCCGTCCTTATTCAGAATACGAAAATCATCTAAAACAATCGCATTAGCAAAACTACCGCCTAATCCCATATTCTGGGAACGTAATGACTCAACATCTCGCATAAAACCAAAGGTTCTCGCACGACTGATTTCACTCGTATAAGATTGATGAGAAAGGTCAAGGGATAAATATTGACGGGTTGCTTTAACCGCAGGGTGTGCAAAATCAATTTCAAATGACAGATTAAAACCATCAAAAGGTGTTAGGGCTGCCCAGCCTGCTTGGTTTTCAAATTTGATCGCTTTATTAATTTTTACAAACCGTTTGGCACTGTGTTGATT
The DNA here is from genome assembly GCA_023146545.1 of Cocleimonas sp. Classification (GTDB taxonomy): domain Bacteria; phylum Pseudomonadota; class Gammaproteobacteria; order Thiotrichales; family Thiotrichaceae; genus JAGLBW01. The sequence goes on along the minus strand of JAGLBW010000175.1, from coordinate 4,545 downwards.
TTTAATCCCCGCAGATTGAATCAGATAGATAAAAGGGGCCGCACTACCGTCCATAATCGGGACTTCAACGGCACTAAGATCCACATAAGCATTGTCAATACCCAGCCCTGCAAAGGCAGACATAATATGCTCGATTGTGGATATTTTAACCCCTGCTTTAACTAAGGTGGTGCTAAGTAATGTTTCGCCAACCGCGGTTGGTTCTGCTTTTATTTCGATGATGGGATCTAGATCGACGCGTCGAAAAATAATACCCGTATTAACCGCAGCAGGACGTAAAACTAATTCAACTTTTCGACCTGAATGCAAGCCAATACCGACGGTTTTAACTTTTTTTCGTAGTGTTCGTTGTTGAAGCATTGAAACCCCTTATTTTATTTTTATCAGCCCATTATCAGAGAACAGTAATGAAACTGAAATACATCACAGCCTAACGGCAATAGATAATTCTGATAGATAACATTAGCTAAATTATAGTAAAGTTGGGTAAAAAGGGGATCCTTTTTTCAAAAGGGTAGATATAGCATTGTATTTGATGATTAATTCCTCTCTTTAAGCCTGTTTTCTTCTTTTTAGGCTATTAAAAAAGAAGGGATTATGCTGTTATATTGCTCAACACTAACAGGGCTTGAACAATCAATAAAAAATTAGTCCTCACTGTAACTCACACAAGCACGCTCAGTTTCCCAAAGGGTTAAACGTGAAACACGTATCGTCGAGCTGTTGAGTTGTTTGGACAGTTCATGATAAAAATACTGTGCAATATTCTCGGCAGTTGGATTAATATCGAGAAAGGGAGGGAGATCATTAAGATAGTAATGATCTAAACGAGAGGCAATGGTTCGTGTTGCGGCTTTAATTTCTTTAAAATCAATCGCCATACCAACTTTATTCAACTCAGTTGCGACAACTTCTGCTTCTACTTTCCAGTTGTGTCCGTGCATACGATGACAAGCACCAGGATAATCACGTAAGGTATGAGCAGCAGCAAAATCGGTCACTATTTTTAGGGTATACTTAGCGGACATTATAATATTTTTAGACAAGGTAGAGGAGGCGATACTAACGGAGCAGAGCCAATGACGCAAGTGATGCCCTTTTTTCGAGTAATGGTCTTTGAAGGATCGTTCTCACTTTCGGGTAAGTAAAAACTGCTGAATGGATTGAATAATACCCTCACTATCTAGCCCAATAGATGCTAATTGATCCTCACGTTCGGCATGTTCAAGATAGAGATCAGGAATGCCTAAATTAAGTATCTTTACCGTCGCCTTTGTCTTTAATAAAAATTCGTTAACTGCACTTCCAGCGCCGCCTTGAACGGCATTATCTTCCAATGTCACTAACAGATCATGGTCTTTACTTATCTCCGTTAGTAAGGTGTTATCCAAAGGTTTTATAAAGCGCATATTGATCAGGCTTGCACCCAACTTATCGGCAACAACCGTTGCTGTGTTTAATAGTGATCCAAATAAAAGGATAGCAATGCGTTTACCCTGTTGAATGCGTTTAGCTTTACCTATTTCAAGGGCTTTAAATTGTTTTTCGGGGATGATTCCTACCCCTTTGCCACGAGGATAACGAACGGCGGTGGGGCTGTCTTGTAGGAAAGCAGTGTACAACATTTGACGGCATTCATTTTCATCAACAGGTGCCATAATGATCATATTGGGAATACAGCGCAAATAGGAATAGTCATAATTTCCCGAATGGGTTGCTCCATCGGCTCCAACTAAACCCGCACGATCAATCGCAAACACAATGGGTAAATTTTGCAATGCCGTATCATGAATTAATTGATCATAGGCACGTTGCAAAAAAGTAGAGTAAATGGCAACAACAGGCTTTAAGCCTTCACACGCCATCCCTGCGGCTAATGTAACGGCATGTTGTTCTGCAATGGCAACATCATAGTAACGATCGGGGTATTGCTTAGAAAATTCAACTAAGCCAGACCCTTCGCGCATTGCAGGGGTGATTGCGACTAAGCGTTCGTCCTCAGCCGCCATATCACAAAGCCATTCACCAAAAACTTCAGTATACGATAAAGACGATGGTTGGCTTTCCTTTTTAGGTATAACACCCGTATTAAGATCAAAAACAGGGACAGCATGATAGCCACAAGGATCGTCTTCCGCAGGGGGATAGCCTTTGCCTTTTTGAGTGACAACATGCAAAAATTTTGGTTCCTTGAGGTCTTTGATATTTTCAAGAATTTTAACCAGCTCTAAGACATCATGCCCATCGATAGGACCAAAATAAATAAACCCCATTTCCTCGAATAAAGTCCCTGGTAATAACATGCCTTTCGTGTGTTCTTCTGCGCGGCGAGCAAAGCGTTTCATCATCGGCGTATTGGAAAGCACTTTCTTACTGCTTTTACGCATATTGGAGTAAAAACGACTGGAAAGTAAACGGGTTAGGTATTTACTAAGACCACCGACATTAGGAGAGATCGACATTTCATTGTCATTTAGGACAACTAACATATTCGCATCTAAATCAGCCGCATGGTTCAGTGCCTCATACGCCATCCCCGCCGTCATTGCACCATCACCAATAACCGCAATGGCTTCACGTTCAATACCCCGTTGTTTAGCCGCTAATGCCATGCCTAATGCGGCACTAATCGAGGTGCTTGAATGCCCAACACCAAAAGCATCGTATTCACTTTCTTCTCGGTGTGGAAAAGGAGCAAGCCCATCTTTTTGACGAATACTACCAATTTCGTCTCGACGACCCGTTAGTATTTTATGCCCATAAGCTTGGTGTCCCACATCCCATACCAGACGATCATCTGGCGTATTAAACACATAATGTAAGGCAACGGTCAATTCAATGGTGCCGAGTCCTGCTGCAAAGTGTCCTCCAATATCAGAAACGGTTTCCAATAATTTAGCACGTAAGTCATCACAAACAGCGGGGAGTTGCTCTTTATCAAGCGCACGTAAATCCTCTGGGAAATTAATTTGTTCTAACATAAAATACTCGAACTCTTGGTTAATATCGTTGTTCAATTTAGTGGATAGCGCAAATAAAGCACACTATTTATCCTAAACCATTGATGATGATCGAAGGTATTGATACTTATTCAATCGACGCTTAGAGCGAAAAAGCTAATCAGTTGTAAGCTTTCTATTATTAAAATTAGGGGCAGGAAATTACTGTTTTCTTGTTACAATAAAATCAGCAATTTTTCTTAATAAATCAGCTTCATTTCCAAAACAAGACAGGGCATCATAGGCACTTTCATACAATAATCGCGCTTTTTCTTGTGCAGCTTCCATACCTAAAATAGCGGGGTAAGTTGCTTTATTCGCGGCGATGTCAGCCCCTTGTTGCTTACCCAATGTTTCGGTATCACTTTCGATATCTAAAATATCATCCCTGACTTGAAAAGCTAAGCCAATACAGTGTGCATAGCGTTCTAATGCTTGCTCTTGTGCCATACTTAAGTCCTCCGCACAATAAGCCCCCATCATAACACTGGCTCGGATCAATGCGCCTGTTTTATGTAAGTGCATGTTTTCAAGCTGTTTTTCTGTTAGTTTTTGCCCAGTTGAAGACAGGTCAATAACTTGTCCCCCTACCATACCCAATGACCCAGCAGTTTTTGCTAATAAATTAATTATTTTCAGTTGATTTTTTGTGGATATTGTTTGCAAAGGTGTTGAAAGTACCTGAAACGCTAATGTTTGAAGCGCATCACCGCTTAAAATCGCGGTGGCTTCATCAAAAGCAATATGTGCCGTTGCTTTACCCCGTCGCAAATGATCATCATCCATTGAGGGCAAGTCATCATGAATTAGGGAGTAAGCATGGATAAATTCTATAGCAGCGGCAGGCGCATCTAAACTAGTTTTATCTACCTTAAAACATTCGCCTGTGGCATAAACGAGCAAAGGGCGTACCCGTTTTCCTCCTGATAATGCAGAATAACGCATTGCATGATGTAATAGAGAGGGAGCAAGGGTATCATCGGGTAAATGGTGATGTAATACAGTTTCTATACGGTGTTGGTACTGGGTTAGTTTTGGAACATTGATCATTGAAAGCCCATTTTTATCGCTATTATCAAGTGACTAAAAAATTAGGATGCTTTTTTAATCACTTTCGTAAAGTATTGATTACACGTTTTTTTCAAGCCCTTTGCTCAGAACTTTGATACGTTGTTCTGCATCATTGAGTGATGATTGGCAGATACGTGTGAGTGCAATCCCTTTCTCAAAGTTTTTTAATGAATGCTCCAAGGATAAGTCATCATCTTCCATTGTTGTTATTAATGATTCCAATGCCAAGAGTGCTGATTCAAAATCTAGATTTTCAAGCTGTTTAGTCATGCTTTTATCATCGTTGTTAGTGAAAGAAAATGCAAGAAACTCATTAGATCGAGAAACAAAATAAATATAAACGCTAAAACGATGACATGAACAATTTAGTAAGACCTGAATTCGTATAATAAGTGCGTAACCTCTGCAGGTAGCAGTAGATCAACATCTTTTGGAATAAAACAAGATTTAGGTGTAGAGTAAATCGTTACCAGAC
>JAGLBW010000174.1 GCA_023146545.1 Cocleimonas sp. | reverse complement strand
GCATTCACCGTTGAATAATAGACTTGCTGTACATCTAAAGCCATGGTAGTTTTTGGTGTCAGTTTATGAGACAACCCAACCGTCATCGCGCTGGGTACATTCATACGCCCTTGATTAGGAAAGAGTCCTTTGTACTTCTTAAACTTGCTCATTTTAGTTTCTAAACGATAAGACGCACCGAGTGTGGTTTTATCCGTTAACTTTCCCATCCAGCCCAGCGTTGTTCCAATCCCTTGTGCAGAATCAACCCCTTTATTGGTAAAGTGATTAGGGTATCTAGAATTCCCTGCTAAATTCCCCAGACCTTTAGCTTCAAACTGTTGATAGACTAAGTTGAGTGACACTCCCAAACTGTGCTTCTCATTTAACCGAATCCCTAATGTTGGCGAAACAAATAATTGAGCAAGGTTAATCCCCGTCTTTCCACTTCGTGAAAAAGGAATCGCTGTCCCTCTTGGCGGAAATCCGGGATCACCTCCTGAAATAAAGATAGGGCCTTTTTTAAACTCCGTATTCATTCCCCCGTTAGCGTACATTGAGAGACCAATGGCATACTTATTGCCAAATTGCTTTTTATACCCTCCACCAGGAATAAAGAATAAAGGCTCTTCATCCCCGTTATAGGTTTTTCCTTTGATTCCTGGTAAATCTTTACGAATAACGGTACGGTTCGGTTTAAATAGCTCTAATTCAACATCCCAACCATCTTCGATAAACGAAGCACTGGCAGGATTAGTTGCCATACTCATGGTATTCACAGGATTAGCGACCGCAGCACCTCCCATTGATTTGTGTTCTTGCCCTATGCCTGTTGGTGCTAAACCATTGGTTGCATAAGCGGTGGAGACAACGAAAACCATCGACAAGGATATCGCTAACCCTGTCTTTTTAAACCTTCTTTCCTTCATTTTATATTCCTCAATGATTATCCATAGGAGTAGAAAAATATTTATTATCGTGCTGATTATTGATTGTTTAACAACTCCCCCTTACCGCTATAGTAATAAAAAAAACTGATTAGCCCATATCAATATTAAATATTATTATATCCCTGACATCATGTCAGATTAAGCCGATTACTGTCAACACCACGCACCACCATAAGGCACTGTATTCATTAGTTAATTTATTATTATATTCTTATTAACTAATATTGAAAATAGAAAAAGTTGCTGTATAGTCTCCTCCCCCTTCTTATTTTTGAGCCTTTTAGATGTCACACCTAGACTTTGATTTACAGCAAACTGATCAACATGCCCGACGCGGTAAACTCACTTTCCCTCGCGGCACAATTGAGACCCCCGCTTTTATGCCCGTAGGAACCTATGGAACGGTTAAGTCAATGAAATCAGAGGAATTGATCGATTTGGGTGCAGAGATTATTTTAGGCAATACGTTTCATTTAATGCTCCGACCAGGCACAGAAATTATCCAAGCACACGGAGATTTGCATGACTTTATGCATTGGGATAAACCCATTCTGACAGATTCAGGAGGCTTCCAAGTCTTCTCTTTAGCTAAAATGCGAAAACTCTCTGAAGAAGGCGCTTTATTTAATTCGCCCGTTAATGGTGCAAAAGTATTGCTCACACCCGAATACTCAATGCAAATTCAACAAGCATTAGGTTCAGATATTGTGATGATTTTTGATGAATGTACACCTTACCCCGCCAGTTTGCCCGAAGCACGCGAATCGATGGAGTTATCATTGCGTTGGGCAGAGCGAAGCAAGGCAGAACACGGTGACCATTCAGCGGCTTTATTTGGCATTGTACAAGGTGGGATGTACAACGAATTACGTGAGCTATCGGTACAAGGCTTGCAAGCGATTGGTTTTGATGGCTATGCCATTGGGGGATTATCCGTGGGCGAACCCAAAGCAGAACGTGACCATGTACTGGAAGGCACAACACCTTTATTACCAAAACATAAGCCACGTTATTTAATGGGCGTAGGTAAGCCTGAGGATATTGTGGAATCGGTCAAACGCGGGATTGATATGTTTGATTGCGTTATCCCTACCCGTAATGCACGCAATGGGTTTTTATTCACTCATTACGGCACGCTCAAAATTCGCAACAGTCGCTATCAAAAGGACACTCGACCCATTGATGAAGGCTGTGGTTGCTATACTTGTCGCAACTACTCACGCGCCTACTTGCGTCACTTAGACAAATGCAAAGAAATACTAGGCGCTCATTTAAATACGATTCATAATTTATATTACTATCAAGACCTCATGCGTAATATTCGCACCGCCATTGAAGCACAACAATTTGAAGCGTTTAGCCAAGCCTTTTATGCAAAAAGAGCAATCGGCATTATCCCATAAACCCACGTTAGAAAAGATGGGTCATTACACACCCATCAACACTTTTCAACGTTACAATGCTTTCAGTTGCTTTAAATATTTTTTAGCTTTAATTTCTTCACCATCCACTAAAACATGGGTTGCAATTCCTCTTTTACACATCTCAGGCGTGGTCATCCAATAATCTTTACCCATCAGCATATTCTTAAATTCTTTTTTCTTCAAAAATTTATTTTTTACAATAACATCTTCAAAAAAGGCTCTTAAATGAGTTGCTTGATGCTTAAATTGGGATTCAATTTCACCCCCTTTACCCCAAATACCACCCGCATAGTCATGAAACATTAAATCGCTACGAGGTGTAACAATACGTTTATCACCCATACAAAAGGTTAAAGCCCCCATAGAATAACCACAGGAATCCAAAATAGTGGTGGTTCGTCCTTTGAATTTATTTTTAATCACCGAATAAAACTGACTGCCTTCATTAACAAAACCACCTTGTGAATTGATCCGTAGCTCCAGCGTATCGTGTTTGCCTGCATTCCAAAGGTCATTGAAGATTTCGTGCAAACCACGCTCACGCTCAAAGAAAATATCAACAAAGAGTCGATAATTGAGGTGTTCAGGTATTTTTTTATAAGTATCCGTTCCTTTAATCGGTATTTCTTTCACCGCTACTTTGTTTTTAAACAACGTGTGATATTTAGAATTTAATCTACTCTCATTATCTTTGGCGCTAATATGCTCTGGTATGATCCCAATATCTCGTTTTACATTCATTGTGTTAAAACTCTTTAAGTATTATCTAAACGGTTAAACCAAAGACTTGATCCAATACAACGTCACAAATCAGGGCACTACAATGTTCACACGTTGCTAACGGCCTTTTTTTCTTCGCACCCTAAAAAACTGGCGCAAGGTATCGGCACAAGGTATCGCTAAAACACCGCCACAGACTTCAATGCGATGATTATGTCGTTGATCCGAAAACACATCAAACACACTGCCTACCGCGCCTGTTTTAGGATCATAAGCCCCAAACACCAGCCGCTGAATACGCGCATGAAGCATTGCACCTGCACACATTACACAAGGTTCTAAGGTGACATACAGCGTCGTTTGAGGCAAACGGTAGTTTTGTAAGCGTTGACCTGCAACACGTAATGCCATGATCTCAGCATGAGCCGCAGGGTCGTGCTGTTTGATGGGCTGATTCCAACCTTCTGCGATCAAAGCATCCTCTTTAATCAAAACAGCGCCAACAGGAACTTCACCCCTTTCAGCTGCTTTTTCTGCTAACGTAAGTGCATGTTGCATCCAGTGTTGATCCCTTAAACCTTGCTCTAAAATAAAACATTACCTCAACAACAGGGTTAAAAATGCGTTAACCATAAACGGGTACTCCGAAACTCAATCATAATATCAGCCAATCGTTGTTTCTTTTTCCAGTTTTTTTTGGCAATCGCTTTTTCATACGCTGCTCGTAAACCTGAACGAGTGATTTTATCCTCAATGTCTCGCTGGGGGTATTCAATCGCTTCAATCCAAAGATTAGTTTCACGAAAAGCAATCATCACCTTGGCTAAACGGTCTTTTTTCTTCCATTTTTTTTGATCAATTGCTTTCTCATACGCTGCTCGCAAACCAGAAGTGGTTATTTTATTCTCCACTTCTCTGGGTGAAAAACGTACGGAATGAATACGGTTATGAACAGTAGATGCTGCTTCATTCGCTGACTTAAATTGATCCACTTGCCATAAGCCTGTCTTACGAAACGCGATCATAATATCGGCAAGACGGTTTTTCTCATCCCAGTTCTTTTCTTCAATGGCTTGATTGTAAGCCGCCCTTAAACCTGAAGTTGTTATTTTATTTTCAATTTCCCGTTGGGGGACTTCGATTAATTTTGCCATAAATATCACCTTAATTACTTAGGCTCTGTTTATACGTAGTGAAAAGATAACCCAATATCAACAGTACCTAGATTCAAACGATAGGAAGCGTCCTACTCCCATTCAATAGTCGCAGGGGGTTTTCCCGAAATATCATAGGTCACACGTGAAATACCGTGTACCTCGTTAATGATACGATTAGAGACTAAGCCTAAGAAGTCATAAGGCAAATGCGCCCAACGAGCCGTCATAAAATCAATGGTTTCAACGGCACGTAATGCCACCACATAATCATAACGGCGACCATCGCCCATTACGCCTACGGATTTAATCGGCAAAAAGACACTAAACGCTTGTGATGTTTTATCATACAAATCGTGTCGATACAGCTCTTCAATAAAAATATGATCCGCAAGTCGTAATATATCAGCATATTCTTTTTTCACTTCCCCTAAAATACGCACCCCTAAACCAGGACCGGGGAACGGATGACGATGTACCATTTCAGGTGGCAAACCTAACGCAAGACCAATCGTACGCACTTCATCTTTAAACAGCTCGCGGAGCGGCTCAACGAGTTTCAATTTCATATCATCAGGCAATCCACCCACATTATGATGCGACTTAATTAAATGTGCTTTACCTGTGCGACTGCCTGCGGACTCAATCACATCAGGATAAATCGTCCCCTGAGCTAACCACCTCGCACAGCTGAGTTTGTTGGACTCCTCATCAAAAATATCAATAAATAGATTACCAATCACTTTGCGTTTAGCTTCTGGGTCAGTTACCCCTTTCAATGCCCCTAAAAACCGTGCTTCGGCATCCACACGAATGACTTTAACACCCATATGCTCAGCAAAGGTTGCCATCACTTGATCACCTTCTTGATAACGTAGCAACCCCGTATCCACAAACACACAAGTCAGTTGCGTACCAATGGCTTGATGTAACATTGCCGCAACAACCGATGAATCAACCCCACCTGATAAACCAAGAATCACCTCATCGGTTCCAACTTGAGTTTTAATGGCTTCAAGGCTTTCTTCAATAATATTTTTTGATGTCCATAACGCTTGACAATCACAAATCTCAGTCACAAAACGCGCTAAAATGCGCCCACCCTGCTGGGTATGCGTCACTTCTGGATGAAATTGTATCCCATAAAACTGACGGGCTTCATCTGCCATCGCAGCTATGGGCGCATTATCAGTACTTCCCATTAGCTTAAACCCATCAGGCAGAGACTCCACTCGATCACCGTGTGACATCCAAACATCAAGAAGACCATGCCCTTGTTGATTCACATGGTCTTCAATCCCTTTAAATAAAGCCGTATGACCGCGCGCGCGCACTTGTGCATAACCGTATTCACGATGATCTGCTGTTTCAACCCGCCCTCCTAATTGAGCCGCCATCGTCTGCATGCCATAGCAAATACCTAAGACAGGAATACCGAGTTGAAAAACACTCTCTGGCGCAAGGGGTGCATCATCCCCGATAGTTGACTCAGGACCTCCTGATAAAATAATGCCTTTAGCACCAAAGTCAGCCACCTCCTCTGTCGTCACATCCCAAGGGTAAATTTCACAATAAACCCCAATTTCACGCACTCGACGGGCAATTAATTGCGTATATTGTGCGCCAAAATCGAGAATTAAAATACGATCGGTATGGATAGTATTGCTCATAATATTCCTTGGGGTTGTTGTATTTTTTAGATTAGTTCAGAAGGGAATAATCCGTCTTTTTTTAAATAAGAGAACGGCTTGAAAAAACAGCGCCCTTGTTTCTTAATTGATCATATAGCTACTTTTAACTGTGGTAATTGGGCGCTTCTTTGGTAATCGTGACATCATGAACATGCGACTCTTTCATTCCTGCACCTGTAATGCGTACAAAATCAGGTTTAGAACGCATTTCTTCTAATGAAGAACAGCCGACATAACCCATACTGGAACGAATACCACCGGTTAGTTGATGTACAATCGGCGCTAAAACACCCTTATAAGGCACTTGCCCTTCAATCCCCTCAGGAACCAGTTTATCCACTGCATTCTCAGACTCTTGAAAATAGCGATCACTTGATCCCTTAGCCATTGCACCTAACGACCCCATACCCCGATACGACTTATAAGAACGTCCTTGATAAATAATGACATTACCCGGGGCTTCTTCTGTGCCTGCAAACATACCACCGAGCATTACACAATGTGCGCCAGCAGCTAACGCTTTCGCCACATCACCCGAAAAACGAATACCACCATCGGCAATTAAAGGAACACCGGTACCTTTTAAAGCATCAGCAACATTCATAATCGCCGTAATTTGAGGCACACCGACACCAGCCACCATCCGCGTTGTACAGATTGAACCGGGGCCAATTCCCACTTTAACCGCATCAGCACCTGCTTCGACTAAATCTAAAGCGGCTTTCGCTGTAGCAATATTGCCACCAATCACTTGCACTTGTGGAAAGGTCTCTTTGACCCATTTCACACGATCAAGAACACCTTGAGAATGCCCGTGAGCCGTATCCACAACAATCACGTCAACACCTGCCGCCACCAAAGCTTTAACGCGTTCGGCAGTACCGTGTCCTACACCAACCGCTGCGCCAACACGCAAGCTACCGGTTTGATCTTTACAAGCATTAGGAAAATCCCGTGATTTTTGAATATCCTTGACCGTAATCAAACCCCGTAATTTAAACTCATCATTCACCACTAACACTTTTTCAATACGGTGTTTATGTAATAAAGAACGCACCCGACCTTGACTCGTGCCTTCGGCAACCGTCACCAACTTTTCTCTGGGTGTCATAATAGAACTAACAGGCTGATCCAAATTCAATTCAAAACGTAAATCACGCCCTGTGACAATACCAACTAAATCCTCGCCATCCACCACAGGAACACCAGAGATATTATGCTGTTTAGTAATCGCAAGCACATCAGAAATAGTGACCTTCGGCGATACCACAATAGGGTCTTTAATAATACCGCTTTCAAAACGTTTCACCGTCGAAATCAATTTGGCTTGAGCATCAATGGTCATATTTTTATGCACCACACCAAGCCCCCCTTCTTGTGCTAATGCAATCGCAAGGTTTGCCTCTGTCACAGTATCCATTGCGGCTGATAAAAAGGGTATATTTAAGGTGATTTCTTTCGTTAATGGGGTGCTCAAATCTACATCAGCAGGTAATACAGTAGAATGAGCTGGCACTAGTAAAACATCATCAAAAGTTAATGCTTCTTCCAGAATTCTCATACGCAACGCCTCAAAAAGTGGGGGTAATCATCAGCTTTCTCGTGGCTTTTCTCTGCTTAAGTGACCACTTAGAAGCTAATGCGGTAGAACAACCTCTATTTATAGGTGTATTTCGTTATTGATCATTAGGTAATACACCCTAATAGGCTGTTCCAAAAAATTAGCCGCTCATTATAGAGATTGACCTTCATGGGGTAAACTGGTATCAATGACATCGGTAATAAAAATTGAAGGGGCTTTATTTGGACGTTTACTGACCTACAATAATGAGCCAACAGGCACATTATTTTCTGTCTACAAAGCCCCTTCGATCGATAATTAATTTTTCAGGAGGAAGCGTACAGATGAAACTTATTTCAAGTAAAATTTTAGCCCGCACTTTATTGGTAGCGGCACTGTCTATTGGTGCAACATCAACCAGTTTTGCCGTTGATGATGCCAAAGCTGCTCTAGCGGCTGCAAAAGTTGAAACCAATGCGGCTAAAAAAGCAGGGTTTGCTTGGACAAAATGGGGAAAAATGTTTGATAAAGCAGAAGCTGCTCTTACAGACGGCAAAGAAAAAAAAGCACTTAAAATTGCGGCCAACCTTAAAAAACAAGGCTTAGCCGCACAAAAACAAGCAGAAGCGGCAAAAAAAGCAGGTCCTCGCTTCTAAAAACTTTAGTCTTAACGGTAACAAACGTAAAGCCGAGATCCTTCTCGGCTTTTTTTATGATGACAACAAGCAATCCCTATGCTCACTAACAACCGTACTATTTTACAAGTATCTGAACTCAATCAAAAAGTTAGCTTACTCCTTACTCAAAGCTTTCCTTTATTATGGATAGAGGGCGAAATATCGAACTTAGCTCGCCCTGCCTCAGGTCATCTTTATTTTTCACTTAAAGATTCTAAAGCACAAATACGTTGCGCCCTGTTTAAAAACAGAAGGCATCACCTCCATTTAAACCCTGAAAATGGGATGAAAATTCTATTACGTGGCAGGGTAAGTTTGTATCAACCTCGGGGAGATTTCCAAATCATTGCAGAGCATATTGAAGTTGCGGGTATCGGTTTATTGCAACAACAATTTGAAGCCTTAAAAGACAAACTGTTTAAAAAAGGCTGGTTTGATCCTTCGCTTAAACAACAGCTACCCCGCTTTCCAAAAAGAATCGGGATTATTGCCTCACCTCATAGCGCCGCATTACAGGATATTTTAAATATACTCAAACGCCGCGCACCCCAAATTCCTGTATTAATTTATCCCAGCGAGGTACAAGGTCAACGCGCGGTCTTTCAGTTGGAAACCGCAATACGCCAAGCCAATACGAATAAACGTTGTGATGTATTAATCATTGCCCGTGGCGGGGGGACACTAGAAGACCTTGCACCCTTTAACACAGAACAAATAGCACATGCCTTGTATCAATCAAGCTTACCCATTGTTTCAGGCATTGGGCATGAAATAGACATTACCATTACTGATTTTATTGCTGATGTCCGTGCCGCAACACCTTCTGAAGCGGCGGAACTCGTCAGTCCTGACAAACAACAACTGCAACACCAAGTAGAACAACTCAAGCAGCGTTTAATTAAGGCCTTAACAGGAAAAATAAAACATAAAAAAATTAAGCTCCTTGGACTTTCTAAACGGCTGACACAACAAAAACCCAGCTATCGCTTGCAACAACAAACGCAACGTTTCAACGCACTGCGCCTACGTCTAGAACAGCAAATTCAGCACCGATATCATCAGAAACAAGCACGGTTGCATTCTCATCAAAAACACTTACAACTTAAAACACTCAGGCAGTTAGTATCCTTAAAGCAACAGCAATTAACTCAGCAAAAAGAAGCCTTAAAGCAAAGTATTCAAAGCAAAATCAGCACACGACAATCTCAACTCAGATTGCAGGTGACTCAGCTAGAAACAATTAGTCCGTTAAAAACACTCGAACGAGGTTACACGCTCGTGAGTGATGAGCAAAAGAAAACAACCATCCCTTCGGTGAAGTCCTTAAAAAAAGACCAACGCATTAAAACGATCTTTAAAGATGGTGAAATTTTGAGTGACATTATTTCCATCAGCAGAAAAAAATAAAGCCGAGTCATAACACACGACTTTATTTCATATTCAAACCCTGTTTTTCATCGAGAAGGTCAAACAATCGATCCTAAATCTTTAGATCAAAACCATTGGTTCTTAGTAGAGGAATAAACACTATCGATCTTACAAAAACCATAGCATTTAAGATAAAAAACTATCCCCTGATAAGCCTTCATTTTCCATCGTGCGACGCAAACGTCTTAAGGCTTCCATTTGAATTTGACGTACCCGTTCACGGGTTAACCCTAGCTCCTTCCCTACCTGTTCCAACGTTGCATTATCGTGCCCATGTAAACCAAAACGACGTACAATAACCTCTTGTTGTTTAGTCTCTAATTGATGTAACCAATGTTCTACTGAATCACTAATATCTTGATCTCTAATAACTTCATCAGGCTCTAGCGCAGATTTTTCAGAAACAAAATCAATCAAAGGGCTATCACTATCTCTGCCAATCGTAATATCTAAAGAACCTGTTCGTTCGTTAAACTTTAGCAGTTTACGTACCCTTTCAACAGGTTTATCCAATGCCTCAGCCACTTCAGCAATACTGGGTTCAATGCCTTTTTTCTGCGTTAATTCACGAGCTTTACGTAAATAAGCATTCAACTCTTTATTAATATGAATCGGCAAACGAATGGTACGGGTTTGATTCATTAAAGCCCGTTCAATATTTTGACGAATCCACCACGTTGCATAGGTAGAAAACCGAAAACCACGTTCAGGATCAAATTTTTCTACAGCATGAATTAAGCCCAAATTTCCTTCCTCAATTAAATCAGGTAATGCCAACCCCCGATTCATGTAACGACGTGATATTTTCACGACTAAACGCAAATTACATACAATCATTTTCTGACGACCATGAACATCGCCTTCCCGTGCTAAACGACCGTAACGCACTTCCTCTTCAGGAGTCAGTAAACGTGAATACTCTATTTCCTTCAAATAAAGTTGGATCGCATCTAACTCTCGCTTAGATACTGTTTTTACAGTTACCGTTTTTTTCTTTGCCCTAACTGCATTTGATACTTCCTCAGTTAAATTACTCAACGCTTTATCAGCAGATTTTATAGCATCTTCTACCGATAGACTTCCTTGATTCTCCAGCATCGCAGGTTCCTTATGTAATTAAATAGTACTAATCTCTGGATAGTTAATAAGTTATTGATCAGAACAAACTATCTCCAGCGGGGTATATTATTATTAACTTTAACCCTACCATATAGACTAGCGATAATCAGCTAAAAAGAAGTTCATAAATGTAAAACTATTAAGCACATACAAATAGAATATTTTTTCTAGCCATTAGTCAATTTAATACTATCTTTTATCAATAGTCTAATAGAGATAGCAGTCGATACTATCAAAACCACTCAATCGTGCGTATTATCACATTCTGAATTTCTTTATTTTTATGGATAACACTTATGCGTTGGAAAGGCAGAAAACAAAGCTCTAATATAGAAGACCGTCGAGAGCAAGAGAGTGGTGGACTTCTCAAAAGTAAAAGTAGCTTTGGTGGGATTGGTTTTTTTGTAATTCTAGTGCTGTTCCTATTTTTTGGACAAGGAAGTAACTTACTTGATTTTAGTGGTGGAAAAGCAAAGGAACAACTTCCCCAGAATAAAAAACAAGCTGACGAAGCGAAAGAATTTATTGGTGTTGTACTTCAAACTACTGAAGATGTCTGGAGCAAAATTTTTGCCCAATCCAATCAACGCTATCAACAACCTGTTCTCACTATTTTTAGTAACAATGTGCGCTCTGCCTGTGGACGTACCTCATCAGCAGTTGGCCCTTTTTATTGTCCAGGGGATAATAAAATTTATATTGACCCCACTTTTTTCACCGAACTAAGCCGCATGGGGGGTAAGGGTGATTTTGCACAAGCCTATGTGATTGCTCACGAATTAGGACACCACATTCAAAGCCTACTCGGTACTTCAGACAAAGTTACTCGTATGCAACAACGCCTAAATAGCAAACAAGCAAATAAACTCTCGGTACGCCTTGAACTACAAGCCGATTGTTATGCAGGCATCTGGGCGCATCACACAGAAAAAACCTTACACATCCTAGAAAAAGGAGATATTGAAGAAGCCTTAAATGCAGCCTATATTATTGGGGATGATCATATGCAGCGTCGTGCAGGTATGGGCATTAATACCGACGCTTTTACACACGGGTCATCAAAACAACGTGCTCACTGGCTAAAAGTAGGCTTATTACACGGTAGCGTTAAAAAATGTGATACCTTTGCCGACTTGCGTTAACACGCTCATCCTCTATTATATTTTTATCATTCAAAACGGTGGTGCGACTTAAAAACAGCACAGTTTTACAGAGACATTATCGATAACAACAATAAAGCGGCTTTCCTCTGTGATCTTTAAGTATCTTCTTTGATTGCTGACACCACACCACCCCTCAAGCACCTTCAGTCACAGCAATCAAAGCCAAAACCTCAAAAGATGATTTTATCGACTGCTGATTATTTATTCTCCATAAAAATAAGGCATTGTATTGCATAATCCCCTACTCCCAAAAAAGACAACATTAAAAGGACAATAACGATAATGTGGTTTAAAAATCTCTACCTTTTCAAACTGAATAGCGACTTCACACTTTCAGCAGAAGCCTTACACGAGAGCCTCAGCCAAAAACCTTTTGCCCCCTGTTTTTCAGGGCAACGGGAAAGTCTAGGCTGGGTATCCCCCCTTGGAAAAAACAGCGACTCGCTCACCCATGCAGCCCGCGGCTATATTCTATTAACAATGGCGCATCAGGAGAAAATTCTACCCGCATCGGTCATACGCGAAGCACTCGAAGAACGTGTAGACACCATTCAGCACAATGAAGACCGCAAGGTCAGCAATCGAGAGAAAAAAGAATTACGTGAAGAAATTGAATTTGAACTTCTCCCCCGAGCCTTTGCACGTACCCAAAAATTTGATGCTTGGATTGATCCCCACAACGGTTGGGTTATTGTCAATACAGGCTCCTCCACACGCGCAGAAACACTTACCGAATTATTACGAGAAACCATTGGTAGCCTACCTTGTGCTTTGCCCGAAACAGAAATCGCTGCACAACTTGCGATGACCAACTGGTTGAATGAAGAGAAAACACCCCTACCGTTTAGGTTAGGTAATGAGTGTGAATTAAAAAGCCAAGACGAAGATAAAAGCGTCGCTACCTTCAGAAAACATGAATTAACCACCGATGCAATTCACACCAATATAGCAGCAGGTAAATTAGCCACAAAGCTAGGGTTAATCTGGGATAATAAAATCAGCTTTGTCCTCACAGAAGACTTCCAAATCAAAAAACTAAAATTCCTTGATCTGTTAACTGAAACGTTAGATGAAGAAGACCCTCAATCACATGAAGAACACATTGATATTGAATTTACCTTAATGACAGGCGAAATATCCCAACTCTTAATCGATCTCACTAAAGTACTAACCAAATAAGTAAAAACTAGCGTAGCAACAAAGCATTTTTATACACATATTCCTGTCCGAACAATAGTCCTCTGAACGCTACATCTAATCTTTAGGGTGTTTTCATTCACCCTACAACCTAATTGAGGAGGATATGTTTTTTGCAATTAATTGGTAAAAAACATTTTGTAAAGCAGCAGTAGCATACTATTGGAGGATCACAATGAAGATTATTCTATCCTTATGGGTTTGTTTAATGGTGAATGCTTGTTCATCAACAACACATCCATTGGACCCTTCCACAAAAACTGCCAAAATTGTGCAAATAAAACAAATCAAGAAGCCTCAATTCAGTCAATCCGAAAGGGGTTATTTAGGGATTGATCTCAGAAGCGGCGGACAAATTGGACTTTATGGTTCGTTTGATCTTATGGATATTTTTAAACAACCGACCAATACAAAATACAAACCTGAAGCCAAGCTCGAAGTCATTGCAAGAAAACCAACAGGTGAGCTAATTGTCGTAACTGAACCGCTAACCAGTCAACTTAAAGTAGGGGATCGCGTGAAAATTATCCGAAGAAAGGGACGTATTATTTTAGAACATTAATTGCTACCCATAATTTAGTAAGAAATTACACAGCTTAAAGTCGGCTAAAAATGAAGATAATACTCAACTATTCAAGCGACACCAGCTCAACAATGGATTAAAGTGCTTAAATCTATCGCTATTCTACTTTCTGCTACCTCCTTTCCTTATACCTTTTGCAACCTCATTTTTTGTTGTTTTTTCTTATTTATTTAAGTGCTTAGCGTAGTTGAATGCTATTTTTCCTGTTGTCTGTCAATCCCTACCGTCGTACCTCAGCAATATTTTATTTCCTTAATCATCTATTTACTCTTTCTGCTATTAGCATATTTTATATGCTAATGAGAAAGCGCAAACGACACCTTAAAAAGGGGTGCGATATGCCGTCAGTAACATTTAATTATGGAGCATAAAGTATTGAAACCTATTGTGAATAATAATTTACTTCAAAGCGAAGCAGTCTATGTTGCACCTGATTTACGTTTTATTTCAACCTTATTTGTGTTTACCAAAGGGTTTCCGTGGCGTACTTTTTTACAGTTTTTTAAAGATCAGGAGCTAGTGACTTACCCTGTTAGTGATCAGATTTTTTTACTGCGCTTATTAGCGGTGCAAGAGCTACTCTGTTTAGATGATGATGCCTTAATTAAATGGGCAAGACATCAGTTTCAATTAATCAGTTTTCTCGATATTGGATACAAAATGCGGGTGCCTTCACTTGAAACATTAGTCGAATTTCGCTCAATTTTAGAAGAGGTCGGTATCTTAGTACCCTTTAGAAAACAGTGCCAAAAAATGATCTTAATGTGTGATCAACAAGAAGGGGGCGAGAACAGAAACCCAAAATTCATATTGGAATCTGTAGGACGAGGTTCTCAGCGGGTGATTGGCTTAAAAACAGAAGACAGTGAAGATCAATCAAAAAACAAATGGATCGCGTGTCCTGTTTGCGAAAGTCAAAATGTTAATAAAATTCTCCCTCCACATTGGGTTAATGTGAGTGATGGGGATTGGTGTCGCTGTCGTTTTTGTGGAAATAAATTTAGATTGTGATTATTTATAATCGATACTTTTGATCAATCAATGAAAATCCTGATAAATGACTGCAATATTTTTTCCCTAAAGCAATGACTTTAAAGCGTTCTCCCATTTCCGAAGGCAGACTTAATAAACGTACCTGTTGCGCTAATTCATATTGTTGTTCGGGAAATTCTGCTAACTGTTGACTAAAAAAGTGCTCCAATTGATTACTGGCAAGAAAAGCCGCTTGTGGCGTGTAGCCTAAGACATCAAATCCTGCTTGATCTGCTGCTAAAGCCACCGCTGTAAAATCAACGCTCGCGGTAATATCCTGTAATCCAACATGATGTAATGGTGATTCATTGACCTGATGTTGATAATGACAAATTAAAGTACCTCGATTTCGATCGGGATGATAATACTCACTCGCGGTATAGCCATAATCAATCAACAGTACAACCCCTTGATCTAAACAAGTTGTTAAGGCTTGAAACCAACCCTCAAGATTTAAGTTGATCTCTGAGGTATAAGGTGTTGCTGTCTTTTCTAGTTTTAGTGCAGTAACCGCACCTTGCAATGTAGGGGGTGCTGGGTTTAATTGCTCACAAAATTGCTGATCTTGCCAAATCACTTGATGTTCATAGGTATTTTCACCCTGTACTGTAAAAACATCCACAGGCATCGCATCCAACACCTCATTACCTAAAATAACACCCTTAAAGTGCTGGGGTAATTGTTCTAACCAAATAACCCGCGATAATAAATGCGGTGCAGACTGTGCAATAGTGTGGTGTTGGCGTTGTTTTAATTCGGGGCTTAAATCTAAAATATAATAAAATTCAGGTAAGCTATCGTAGTGTTCTAGCGTCAATAAAATATCAACCGCCATTTTTCCCGTACCCGCACCTAACTCTAATAGATTCCCTTTGGTTTCGGCTAAAACCTGTTGGCATTGATGTGCCAAACATTGAGAAAACAGAGAGGATATTTCAGGCGCAGTAATAAAATCACCCGATTGACCTATTTTATGCGCACCCGCCACATAATAACCCAAGCCCTGTTGATACAATGCCTTTTCCATATAATCACGAAAGGTAATGAATCCTTGATGTTGCTGAATAGCCTCTCGAATACTTTGTACCAGTTTTTGACTGTGTTCAAGGGCTTCAGGTGAGGGTGTTGATAGTGTGCTTGTAAATTTCATAGCCTATAGACTGTATAAATATCGTTATTAATAAGCAGAGACTATACACTGAATGCTGAGTTAAGAAACCACCTTAGAGAATAGGAACGCTATGAATCGTTTAAAAAACAAAGTTGCTTTAGTAACAGGCTCCGCACGGCGGATTGGCGCAGCAACTATCCGCTTACTACATCAACACGGCGCAGAAGTTGTGGTTCATTATCATCACTCTCAGGATGAGGCGAAAGCGTTGTGTCATGAACTTAATCAACAGCGTGCTGACTCCTGTTTAAGTGTACAAAGTGACCTCACCCAGTTAGATGAGCTTGCACCACTAATAAAGCATATTATCGAACAAAAAGGCAGGCTGGATATTTTAGTTAATAATGCCTCTAGCTTTTATCCTACTGCTTTGGGGAAAATAACCGCCAAAGATTGGGATAATCTCATCGGCAGTAATTTAAAAGCCCCGCTCTTTTTATCACAAGCCGCCATGCCTTATCTAAAAAAACACAAGGGCTGTATTGTTAATCTTGTTGATATACACGGTTTTAGACCGATGAAAAACTACCCTGTTTACAGCATTGCTAAAGCAGGGTTACTCATGCTAACTCAATCTTTAGCACGAGAACTCGCCCCCGAAATCAGGGTGAATGGTATTGCACCAGGGGCTATTCTATGGCCAGAAGATAATGAAAATCAGACTGATCAACAGGAGCTATTAGCCAAAACAGCCTTAAAACGAGCAGGAAGCCCCGAAGATATTGCAAACGCTATTTTATTTTTAGTACAAGATGCTGATTACATAACAGGGCAAGTGATTCCTGTTGATGGTGGACGTATGTTAAACCATTGATAATGATTTCTACTCAATGCTTATCATTATCAAGAAAAAAGAGCTAAAACCGATAAACTAATTCTTTTAAATGCGACCAATGTCGAACTAAATCCATTTCAAAAAATGAAACGAATTTGTCCTCATAATCAATGCCTAATACTTGTTTATTGGAGGTAAAAAAATTGCTATTCCAGAGATTACTATCAATATCATTGCCTGAATTCGTATAATAAGTG
>JAGLBW010000173.1 GCA_023146545.1 Cocleimonas sp. | reverse complement strand
TAAACTATGACGGTAGTTCTAAGAAACGATATACCAATAATATTGGCTAAACCTTTTTTCGTTTCTGAAGAAAAATAATTTTTTAGTTTACCGTTGCAATAACCATCGATGTTATTTTATCTAAACCAAGGGTTACGTTATCAATTACTTTATGTCCTTTTAGGTCATAGGTTTGACTCATTTCCTGTGGGTTATGATAAGCGATATACACTTTATCATCGGCATCTTGATAGACGACTACACGTAAGGGAAGATCAAGTGCAACGCGAATATCTGTTCGCATTAGTTTTGTACCGCCTTTAGGATTGCCGAAAATAATGACTTGGGCTTCTCCCATTGCGAGATCAACTTTTTTAGCATTTTCGGTATGATTAATTCGCGTAAAAATACCAAAATGCTTTGCTTTAAGCACCGCCTCTAGTTTGTTCATGGTTTCATTAACGTTGTAAGGGCTGACCTTTCTTATAATCTCTTGAGTGGATTTTTGTTGTGCTTTATCCGTGGTAGCAATAATCGGTTGAGTCAATAATATTAAAAATAGAAAGGTCAGTAAGCGTTTCATGGTCTTATCCTTAAGTCATGTTGTGATCAAAATAGGGCGGGTGATGATTTTTTCTTATCATCGCAAACGAACTCATTTAAGGAAGCATTAACGGATTTACTGTGCGACTTATCATTTATTCGGTTGATTAACTCAGTTTTTGATACCTATTGCTTAAACATCTAAAGCGGGTAATGCATCTGTTACGCGATCACTGCCTTTTGAGTTCTCGGCTAAGGCGCTGTTGTCATCTGCATTTTCAGCGAAATTAATACGCCATTCTAGGTTGTTTCTGGAGGTGGCATTTTCGGCGGCTTCTTCTCTTGATATATTGCCCTGCTGATAGTGTGTGACTAAGGATTGGTCAAAAGAGTGCATTCCGTCGCTTGAACCTTTTTCGATTAAATCTTTAATTTGCTCGGTTTCACCATTACGAATCACTTCACTAATAAAAGGTGTGTTGACTAATACTTCGGTGGCAAGAACCAGCTTCCCTGTTTCACTTTTAATTAAACGTTGTGCCACGATGCAGCGTAGATTTAAGGAAAGATCCATCAATACCCGTTGTTTATGCTCTTTAGGGTAAAGGTAGAGTAAGCGATCTAATGCTTGTGTGGTGCTGGTTGCGTGCAGGGTGGAAATAACTAAATGACCTGTATCGGCAAAACCCATTGCAGATTCAACCGTTTCGGTATCACGGATTTCCCCCACCATAATCATATCAGGTGCTTCTCGCATAGCTTCACGCATTGCACTGGCATAGGAAAGTGTATCAAAGCCAACCTCACGCTGACCAATAATGGATAAGGCATGATCAAAAACAAATTCTATTGGATCTTCTACGGTCAGAATATGCCCTGCGTGGCGTTCATTTCGGTATTGAATTAATGAAGCCATTGAGGTTGATTTTCCCGAACCTGTGGAGCCAACAAAGAGGAACAAGCCCTCTTTTTTCATGACGACTTCTTTTAATATTTTGGGCAACCCAAGGTCATCAGGTTTAAGAATATTAGACCGAACATAACGAATCACCATTGAGACTTCACCGCGCTGATGGTAAAGGTTAACGCGAAAACGTCCTGCATCAGGAAGGGCTAAACCCTTGTTCATTTCTTTCGTTTCTCTAAAGGTGAGCCACTCTTTTTCGGTTAATAAATCTTCTGCAAGTGTTGCAATCATACCCGATGCCATCACTTCTTTGGTAATTGCTTGAAGGTTACCATTGACCTTTAGCGAGGCTTTAGCGCCTGTGGTTAAATAAAGGTCGGAGGCGTTGTACTTTACCATTGCCATTAAATAGTTATCAATTTTCATCCGTTAGGCCTCTTGATCATCAAGTGCTTCAATGGATAAACTTTCTGTACCGCTGAAGAAATCATTTTTATTGGCTTGGCGACTATTGAGTTTAAGTTGAAGACGTAATTCATTCATCGAATCAGCATGGCGCATGCCTTCTTGAACTTCGACTAAGCCTGCATTAATTAAACGGAATAATGATTGGTCAAAGGTACACATGCCGTGTTCATTTGATTTAGAGATTAATTCTTTCATACCTGAAACATCCCCTTTTAAAATCAAATCGGCCATCATCGGTGTATTTAATAGAATCTCAATCGCGGGTAACCGTCCGCCGTGGTTGCGACGACGTACTAAACGCTGAGAAACGATACTTTTTAGGTTTAAGGATAAATCCATTAATAGTTGAGAACGGCGCTCGTCGGGAAAAAAGTTAATAATGCGATCAAGTGCTTGGTTGGCATTATTGGCATGTAAAGTACTTAAACACAGGTGTCCTGTTTCGGCATAAGCGATCGCATATTCCATCGTCTCACGGTCGCGAATTTCGCCCAATAAAATAACATCAGGGGCTTGGCGCAAGGTATTTTTAAGCGCAATACCGTAATTTGCCGTATCTAAACCCACTTCGCGTTGCGTGACTAGACAATTTTTATGTTCGTGGGTGAATTCAATCGGGTCTTCTATGGTAATAATATGTCCGTAAGAATTTTCATTACGGTAGTCAATCATGGAAGCCAGCGTGGTTGATTTACCCGAAGACGTTGCGCCCACCATAATGACTAAACCGCGATGTGTCATCGCAATATTTTCTAAAATAGGCGGTAAATTAAGGGCTTTAATACGCGGAATATCTTGAGGAATATGACGCAAGACCATCCCGGGGCAACTGCGCTGGGTAAAAGCATTAACACGAAAACGGGCTTTTCCTGGAAGACTAATGGAAAAATTGCATTCCATCGTGGCTTCAAATTCCCGCACTTGTAGATCATTCATAATAGAACGGACTAAAAAACGTGATTGGTCTTCGTTGAGTGTTTGCTCTGATAACGATTGCACTTTGCCATTGGCTTTAATTGAAGGCGCCGCCCCTGCGGTAATAAAAAGGTCTGAGCCGCCTTTTTTAAGCAATCCATTTAAGAGCGAGTGGACATAACTTGTTGCACTATCTTTATCCATAATTTATTTTTTTGTTTTTTTATTGAAGATAACATCAGCTTTATCGCACCTGTAGGTAAGGTACTTACAATGCCGCAGGGTTAGCGGCTTTCTTTAAAGCAACTTCACGGGAGATAACCCCTTGAGAAATTAATTTTTGCAAGCTCTGATCCATAGTTTGCATGCCACTGCCTGCACTGGTTTGCAGGGTAGAACGCATTTGAGCCAGTTTGTTTTCTTTTATCATATTACGAATAGCATCCGTTCCGAGCATGATTTCATGTGCCGCGACACGTCCGCCCCCCACTTTTTTCAATAAGGCTTGAGAGATAACCGCTTCTAATGACGAGGAAATCATTGAGCGCACCATGTCTTTTTCTGCGGCAGGAAAAACATCAACAATTCTATCAATGGTTTTTGGAGCGCTGGTAGTGTGCAATGTGCCAAAGACTAAATGTCCTGTTTCTGCCGCACTTAAGGCTAATCGAATCGTTTCTAAATCGCGCATTTCACCGACTAGAATGGTATCGGGGTCTTCACGCAAAGCAGAACGTAAGGCTTCATCAAAACCTTGTGTATCGCGATGCACTTCACGTTGGTTAATCAAGCATTTTTTGCTTTCATGAACAAATTCAATCGGATCTTCAATGGTTAAAATATGCCCGTATTCCGTTCGGTTTTTATAATCGACCATTGCGGCTAATGTTGTTGATTTACCCGAACCTGTAGGACCTGTCACTAAGACTAAACCGCGTGGTTTTTCTGAGATCATTCTGAAAATAGAGGGCGCATTAAGGTCTTCTAATGACAGTATTTTGCTGGGAATGGTACGAAACACCGCCGCCGCGCCACGGTTTTGGTTAAAAGCATTAACACGAAAACGGGCTACCCCTGGAATCTCAAACGAGAAATCGGTTTCCCAATACTCTTCATACGCTTTGCGCTGTTTGTCATTCATAATATCGTAAACCATACTATGAACATCTTTGTGTTCTAAAATCGGTAAATTAACGCGACGCATATCACCATCTACTCGTATAATAGGCGGTTGACCTGCGGAAATATGTAAATCAGAGGCATTATTTTTTACTGAAAAGGCGAGTAGTTGAGTAATATCCATAGCAAAATTCTTTTATTATTATTTATAAACTGTGATAAACCAGTTTTCGGCAAGGCAGACAGGATGTCATTTGAGTCTTTATTTTACCCTTAAGAGTAGCATACATGAAAAGCCTATGTGATAAGCTCCAGACAATTGGTGATGGTATTTTAAGCGATACTAAAGTTGCTTATCGGCAAGCCAATAGCGTGCAATTATTAGCGGTGAGTAAGCACCACCCTGCAGCAATGATTCAAGCGGCATATGGGTGTGGACAACGAGCATTCGGAGAGAACTATGTCCAAGAAATGCAATACAAAGTCGAGGCATTACAAGACTTAGCCATTGAGTGGCATTTTATTGGCGCATTACAATCCAACAAAACCCGCTTTATTGCAGAACAAGCAATGTGGTTGCATACACTGGATCGTTTGAAGATAGCACAACGTTTAAGCCAGCAACGTCCTGATCATTTACCGCCCCTTTCAGTGTGTTTGCAAGTCAATATCAGTGAAGAAAGCAGTAAATCAGGTGTTTTCCCTGAAGAAATTACAGCATTGGCGAAAGAAGTTGTTAAACTACCCCGTCTTCGTTTACGCGGTTTGATGGTCATTCCAAAGCCGCAGACCGATATAAACCAACAACGTGCCACTTTTGCTAAAGTGAGACAGCTACAAGAACAATTAAATCAACAGCTTCCGACAGATCAAGCATTAGACACCTTATCAATGGGAATGAGTGGTGATTGTTCGGCAGCGATTGCCGAGGGGGCAACCCTTGTTCGGATCGGCACAGCAATCTTTGGCAAAAGAGTGCTTTAAGCCGTTAAATAAAAAGGTAACAATGAAAAAAATAACATTTATTGGTGCAGGTAATATGGCGCAAGCGCTGATTGCAGGGTTAATAAAAGACAATACCCCCTTATCACTTTGTGTTGCTGATCCAATGACCAGTCAACTGGAAAAAGTCAGTGCTCACTATCCTAATATTAAAACCCAATGCGATAATTTAGAAGCCATTGAAAGCGCCGATGTCATTATTTTAGCGGTGAAGCCACAGCTAATGCGGCAAGTTTGCGAACCCTTGCAAGCCTATGTTAAAACAAAACAACCGTTAATTATCTCGATTGCCGCAGGCATCAGCGTCGATAATTTATCACAATGGTTAGGCGCAGGGCAAAAGATTCCCGTTGTGCGTTGTATGCCAAACACACCTGCTTTAGTACAAGCAGGGATTACGGGCTTATATGCTAATGATTTAGTTTCTGACGATCAGCGTAATCTCGCTGAAAGTATTTTGCGAGCCGTTGGTAGCACGCTTTGGTTTGATCAAGAAGCACAATTAGATGCGGTAACTGCTGTATCAGGCAGTGGGCCGGCCTATTTCTTTTTAGTTATGGAAGCGATGCAAAGCGGAGCAGAAAAACTGGGGTTATCCCCAGAAGATGCTAAATTATTAGTGTCTCAAACCGCTTTTGGTGCGGCAAAATTGGCGTTAGAAAGTGATGATGATCCTGCACAGTTGCGTGTTAAAGTGACCTCAAAAGGCGGAACCACCGAAGCTGCCTTAGTACAGCTCACCGAAGGGGGCTTGGTTCCCTTGTTTGAAACCGCACTGAAAGCTGCTGCGGAACGTTCCAAAGCATTAAGGAATGAAAATTCAACAACGGCTCATCATCTTAGGTGAAATAGATTGAGGGTATTATTAAATGCTCGCTCCTAAACCGATCATGACACCGGCGGGTTTGCTTCTTTAACTTTTCTTATCTTACGGGATGCTTTAAAAATGAAGTTTTCCTTAGACTAACGAGGTCTTTTACATTGAACGTGTTACAACAAATCGGGGCTTTTCTTACCGACACACTGCTTTCTCTTTATATCGGAGCCGTTGTTTTACGGATGCTGTTAGGTTATGCCAAGGCTAATTTTTACAATCCACTGTCACAATTTTTAGTCAAAATCACCAATCCTGTTTTAATCCCATTGCGTCGCTATATTCCCTCAATCGGTAAGATAGACACTGCCGCAATTGTACTGGCGTTAGGGTTAACGCTTATTAAACTGGTCGCGTTGTCGCTGATTGCTTATGGTGCTGTCAATGTTGTTACTCTTTTCCTTCTTTCGATTATTGATCTGCTAAAAGTCATTATTTGGATCTATATTATTTCCTTTATTATTCAAGCGGTCATGAGCTGGGTCGGTAGCGCCCATGGAAACCCTGTCGCGCCCTTAATTGATAGCCTAACTGCTCCAATACTACGTCCTATTCGACGCGTTGTTCCTAATATGGGTATGCTCGACTTATCCCCATTAGTGGCTATTTTAATCCTTAATATATTACTGATTATTATCGAAAACCTTCGTTTTTAAGGGTAATGTCCCGTTGGCAAACAAGCTACTCATTTTAAATAAACCAAAAATAGAAGAAATAATATGGCTGTAACAGCAATAGAAGGCAATACCATAAACACAAGATGCGAAATAAAGCCTTTGCAGAAAATTATGGGATATTAGGCAGCGTGCTGCACGTGCTGTGTTAGTGCTTGATGGTGAGAGTAAAGTACTTCAGGTAGAACTTGTGCCAGATATTACACCAGCGCCTGATTATGATGCGGCATTAGGCATTTTTAGAATGAGAAAGCTATCCGAGATACATGAGCTTTTGTTCTCAGACCGCTTTCTAAATAACTTAGCCCTGAATCAAGAGGGTTCTAAAATCAATTAATGCGGCATTTGCGCGTGAGATATAAGAAGCCATTACTAAAGAATGGTTGGTAACAAATCCAAAACCACTACCACTTAAAATAACAGGACTCCAAACGGGGTGCTGGGTTGCTTCTAAATCAAGAATAATTTGTTTCAAACTGGCTAATGCATTTTTCTTAACCAGTACCGATTCAAAATCTTTCTCGATTGCTTTTAATTCGTGCAATAAAGCCCAAACATAACCGCGTGTTTCATAAAAAATATCATCCACTTGAGTCCAGCGTGTTTTAACATTGATATTAGCGGGTGTGTTAGTGGATTGTTTAGCACTGCTATCCCCTGCCAAATCAATATTTTCGCGCTTTTGTCCTGCGCTGGCACTTAAACGTTGAGAGAAGGAACCTAAACGTTTCTCGACGCGACGTAACCATTCTTGTAAGTTATCCGCTCGGGTAAAAAATTGAGCGTCGGGTTGATTACTTTTACCAAGGCGAACTAAATATTGATTCAAATGTTTAATGCCAACTCGGTACTCACTTTCGGTAGACGGTAACATCCATGAATCAGAGTTATAATTAAAGTGTGGTTCTGCTTCGATTAAGTCTTTATCTTCAACCGATTGTGACTGAGAGCGGCTAAAATCGTCGCGCATAGAACGTGATAAATCGCGCACATTGACTAACACACCAAATTCCCAATTAGGCATATCATCTAGATATAAACCAGGAGGTGCAATATCATTGGTTAAGTAACCACCTGGTTTATCCAGCAAGGTCGTCGCGATACGTGATAGCGTTGCGGTCATGACTGAGCCTGTCACCACGTTGGTTTTTTCTGATTTAGTGAATGCTTTAGCATTTTCCACCACATCAAAGGCTTCAGGTTCTGTACTCCAGAAAAACCCAAGAAATAACACCACCACAACGTACGTTACAGTAAATAAACTAAGTGTCCAAACCAATCCCTTTTCTTTCCAAGTCTTAGGGCTGTATAGCCCGACAAACTGTTTGCTCTTGCTGCTTACTTTTTTACTTATTTTTTCTTCTGTCATCGAATCGATTCCTAATAGCAACGGACTGCATTGCCTTCTTTTTATTTTGTTTATAGTATAATAGTTTGTGTCAAATTTTTATTGTAACACAGTCTATTTCCTTCTGCCTTGTACCTCGTTTACCCCGCTTATGAAACCTTTTTTCATTCTGTTACTACCGCCTTTATTTTGGGCAAGCAATTTTATTTTGGGTCGTGCTATAACGGGTCAGATTGCACCCCTTACCTTATCTTTTTGGCGATGGTCATTAGCACTAGTAATTATTCTTCCCTTTGTTATTAAACCGCTGATTCAACAGCGAGAGATTATTAAACGTCATTTTATGGTCTTAGTGTTGCTTGCATTCTTGGGTATTTCTACCTTTAATACCCTTGCTTACATCGGTTTAGAATACACCACAGCAACGAATGGAACCTTACTTAACTCGTTTATCCCCATTTTTATTTTGATTACTTCAGTCTTATTTTTTGGTGAGAAAATTAATAGGGCACAAATTATTGGGGTGCTGGTATCACTCTTTGGTGTATTGATTATACTTTCTCAGCTTGAAATCGAACGGATTAAACGCCTAAATTTTAATCAGGGTGATGTGTGGATTCTGTTAGCAGCATTAGATTGGGCGTTGTACTCCATTTTGCTTAAACGCTATCGACCTGAAGGCTTAACCGCCCTCGGTTTATTAGGCATTATGCTGATATTGGGTGTCCTTATTTTACTGCCACTTTATCTACTGAACCCCTTTAATGAAGCAACATTATTGATCAATCGAGAAACCCTTTCGACGTTGCTCTATATCGCTATCTTTCCTTCTATTTTAGCTTATCTCGCATGGAATTATGGCATCTCGAAACTTGGCGCGCAGCTTGGTGGGCAGTTTATCCATTTAATGCCTGTCTTTGGTATCTTGATGGCGGTTATCTTTTTAGATGAAACATTCGCCTACTATCATTTACTGGGCGCATTATTCATCGCTACAGGTTTGTGGCTTTCAATGAAGCAACACAAGGATTAGCTTATGAAAAAACAACAACCCTTTCACAATGCACTCGGTACGTTTTGGTTGCAACGTTTTCCCTTGCAATCATCACCTACCTTACAAGCATGGGATGCGGCAGATGAATATTTATTAGCGTACTGTGTTGAAAATAAGCTCCTGAATAAAAAAAATAGACTCTTGATTATTAATGATCAGTTTGGCGCATTGCACACCAGTTTGCAGGCTTATCCTCGTCAAAGTTGGTCGGATTCTTATCTCAACCAATCCGCCAGCTTGCACAATTTAAGGCTCAATCAATTTGAACCACTGCTTGATTTTGTCCCCAGCACATCAAACCCTCAGGGCATGTTTGAGCTTGTGTTAATCAAGATTCCTAAAACCTTGGCGCTTTTAGAAGATCAACTCATTAAATTAAAACCCCATATTAACGCGAAAACACAGATTATTTCCGCCGCAATGACGCGTAATCTTCACACCTCAACCCTTAAATTATTTGAGAAAATTCTGGGGACAACCCGCACGACATTAGCGAAGAAAAAAGCACGTTTAGTGTTAACAGAATATAAAAATAACCACCTAAAATTAACATCACCCTATCCTAATCAGCGATTAATGAAACCTTTAGACCTTCAACTTCAACATCATGCCAATGTCTTTTCAAAAAGTAAGCTTGATCTGGGCAGTTTATTAATGATTGAACAGTTTAAACACT
The DNA here is from genome assembly GCA_023146545.1 of Cocleimonas sp. Taxonomy (GTDB): domain Bacteria; phylum Pseudomonadota; class Gammaproteobacteria; order Thiotrichales; family Thiotrichaceae; genus JAGLBW01. Next base: position 6,454 of record JAGLBW010000173.1, on the reverse strand, counting down.
TACCAACCGCTCGATTTATTGTTGATTTAGCCTGTGGTAGTGGGGTTTTAGGTATTATGGCAAAACGTCATCAACCCGAAAGCCAAATCAATTTTTTGGATGAATCTTATATGGCAGTAGCTTCTGCACAACTCAATTATGAAAGCTATTATTATGATAAATCTCGTTTTATTGTCGGTGATAGTTTAAGTCAATTTAACCCAAAACAAGCCATTGATCTGATTTTATGTAACCCTCCCTTCCATCAACAGCATGCTTTAGGTGATCAAATGGCTTGGCGAATGTTCACCCAGAGTTTTAAACAATTAACCCAAGGGGGTGTCCTTTGGATTGTTGGTAATCGACATTTACACTATCAAAGCAAACTTAAAAAAATATTTGGAAATAGCCAACTGATCATTGAAAATAAGAAATTTCAGGTGATTTCTGCGTATAAAAAATAAAAAAAAGGATGACTAATTAACCCAGCACTAACCTAGGCTTTTATATACTAAAAGGTCACTCACTAATACCACAACCGTTTGAACATATATGTATTAGTATCACATCTTTAGATCAGAAGAGACTATATTATTTATAGCTTACCCCCCTTACCTTTAAGCGATCAATGCTGTGATGGAAAACAAGGAAAAGTATCCAGCACAACAGATTAGTTTTATCGGATAACCCAATGCTAAATTCATATTAACTTCATGTCTTTAGAATGACGACTTATCCGTATTTAAATTAATAAGGCATGAAAATTCAATAAGCGCCTAAGCGATCATCTAGCCTTTTTGTTTTCAATGAATCATTCTCAATCGTTGCATCGCCTTGCTATGCAACGATTGAGAATGATTCATTAAGAGAAAAAAATAGTGAACACAAGGAAGTTATTGAGTTTTCATTATTAAAGGTATTACACTGCACGCCAGTATTTATAACAAGATTACCAAAATAAACGCAGTGCATCCAAGCCCTAAATTTCTACCGTATAATAAGACAATGAGTTAAAACAAACTGTCCCATATCAAGGTAGAAAACAATGAGACGACAGACAGACTATGGAAGATAAATACGCCGATTTATTACAACAATGCGCCGCTAATAACCAACTAGCGTTTAAACAGCTTTACGATGCAACCTCTCCAAAATTATTAAGCCTTTGTTTACGGCTATTGCAAGATAAACAATTAGCAGAAGATGTACTTCAAGAGGGATTTATTAAAATATGGGATAAAGCAAATACTTATTCCCCAGGAAAAGGACGAGCGATGACATGGATGGCAACCGTCGTGCGTAATAAAGCCTTAGATAAATTACGCAGTTTAAAAACCAAACCCGCTGAAACAGAAATTCAGTACGAAGGTTTAGAATTTGCATCCCGTGACTTAGAACCCGAATCATTAGAGCACCTGAGTCAAGATATACAAGGTTTAATGGAATGTTTGAAAACCTTAAAACCTGCTCAACGTGAATGTATCTTACTTTCTTATTATTATGGGCATACCCATCAAGAATTGTCAGATAAATTAGGAAAACCATTAGGAACAGTAAAGGCTTGGATTCGTCGCGGCCTTGAGGATTTAAGACCATGTCTAACAATATAAAACGCTACCAAAACCCTGAAATATTTGAACAACTTGCGATTGAATACGTCGTTGGTGGATTACACGGGCGGGCTAGGAAACGCTTTGAAACATTAATGGAGACCCATTTTTATCTCAAAGCAACCGTTGAAGCGTATGAGCTTAAGTTTGCACACCTTGTTGAGCTACTTCCTGATGAAAAACCTTCCAAACAACTGTGGAGCAATCTAGAGGCGCATATCAACACAGAAACAGAACAAACTAGCGAAACGGTGCTAAACGATACAAAAACACCGTGGTGGAATGTTTTAGTTGATAAAAAAAGCTATGCCTTTATTGCCTCCCTGTTTGTGCTGGTTACCGCTTTAATTATTAACCCCTTTAGCGGCGGAGCAGCCATTGCTTATACTGCCATTTTAACGTCCAAGACCGAAGCCCCTATGGCGGTGACGCGTGTTAGTCAATCGAATATGCACATTTCAATTAATATGATGAAACAAGCCAATATTCCTGATGATATGCAGTTAGCCTTATGGTGTCACCCCAGACACGGTGGCAAACCGAAATTAATGGGTGTTATTTCTACAACAGGCGAAACTATTATTAAAATTGATAAAGAAGAATGGAACAGTTTTAAAGACGTAGGATTACTCGCTATCAGCGTTGAATCTAAAAATGCTCAATCTCCCAACGAAAACCAAGGTGAAATTCTATTAAAAGGACAATTAAGTAGCTTATATGAAACTTAGTTTATACTGAGCCGTCAGAGTGGCTTTTCGGTGATAGAGAAGGGTAAAATTAACAGACAAAACACTTCTTTTTTTCGATAAAAACCGAAATAAATTCCTTATAAAAAAAGAAGTTACTTACTCTATTGATTAAAATACCTGTATACTATGTTCACTCCAAATAAAATTAATAACTACCCTATCCTCGTTATATTGGCAACCTTTGTGTTGCCATTCCTTTTTTCCACCTCACTTTTTGCTAATAATTTCACTTATCAGTTTGTTCCTGAAAATTTAATACGCCCTAATTTTATGCAATTAAAAAAGATCAGTAGCATTGGTCTTTCTTCAGAAAAAATTAATGGGTTAGCTGTTAAAGAGTTATCAGGGCTTGCATGGGATGCGGGTCGAAAACTACTCTATGCCGTCTCTGATGCAGGTATTCTCTATCATATAAAACTGATTACTCACAAAGGAATCATCAAAAAAACCCAAGTGATCCATGCTTATCCTCTAAGGAACAGCCGTGGGAAACGATTACGAGGGGCGTATAGTGACTCCGAAGGCTTATCACTTCAATATGATTCACGGCATCGGGTAAAGGCATTAATTATTTCCTTTGAGGGTAAATTTCGCATCGCCCGTTTCAGCTTAACAGGCAAACAATTAAGCACTATAACGATTCCGAGTTACCTACAAAGCAGAAAATACTACCAAGGTAGAAACAAAGGTTTAGAAAGCGTCACCGCCCACCCTAAATACGGTATTTTAACCGCTCCCGAACTCCCTTTAACACTGTCGCCCAAAGGCTATCAAAGCCTCTACTCTGCAACAGGTAGAAAATGGCATTTTAAACGCTTAACCTATAAAAACAGCTCAATAACAGGTTTAGAAACCCTTCCCAATGGTGATGTTTTAGTTTTAGAACGTGCCTTTAGTGGTTTTTTCAGCCCGATGGTGATTAGCTTGCGTCAACTTTCCCTAACATCATGTAATAAATCACGAAAATGTACAGTCAAAAATATTGCACTGTTTAACAGTGTTAAAGGTTGGCGTATTGATAACTTTGAAGGGTTAACACACTATCAAAGCAATCAATATTTAATGGTATCAGATGATAACAATAACCCCTTGCAAAATAGCGTTTTAGTCCTATTTGAGCTAAAAAAATAGGGTTTTATACACTCGCTATTATTTGCCGAAAATTAAACCCACTCATAAGATGATTAAACTGTCTCATTAGCTTAACCCTGTGATCTAAAGAAAGTATCCGTTTATTATCTATAATCAAATGATCTTAAGAATAAAATGGTAGTTAAAAATGAACCCAGCGCTTTTAAAAAATAGAACACCGATTAATGGCTTAACCATTGATGGGGCGTATTCACTTGATCTTGATGATGCTTTTTGGTTAGAGACGGTTGAATTGGGTTATATTTTGCATGTTTCCATTGCGGATGTTGGTGCAGCTGTTGAGATAGACTCCTTATTGGATAAAGCCGCTTATAAAAAGTGTTTTACGCGCTATCTGATGAAAGGGAATGATCCGATGTTGCCGCATGATTACTCTGAAAACACCTTGAGCTTACATGAAGGGAAAGAGCGTCTCAGCTTGACGGTTTCCATTCCGATTGATAAGAGTGGACAAACCGCATCACCAATAATTCGCAAAACGATACTTAAAAGTAAAGCCAAGCTCAGTTACGAACAAGCCGATGAAATTATGGCAATGCCTGAGCATAAATTTCACCTGATGTTGAAACAATGTCATTCTTTTTCTCAGGCTTTATTTCATCAACGGCAACAAAATGGTGCAATGGCGTTATACAACTTACAGAAAGGGTTTGCGCTTTCTGAAGAGGGCGCGATTACAAAACTTTCTGCTGATGAGGCGTTTCACTCTCATATTTTAATTCAAGAATTTATGGTTTTAGTTAATGAGGCCGTTGCGGTATTTTTTGCAGAAAACCAAATTCCTGCACTGTATCGAAACCATACCTCCAAAGCCGTTGCGCCCGAAAGGCAGGTAGTATTGGATGATGTTAGTCATGCGATAAGCTTCGGTGATACAGATCGTATTAATACCGTTGCTCAAAAATTTGGGATGATCTTTAACAGAGCTGCCTACGAACCCGTGATTGCAGGACATTATGCACTGAATTTACCCGCTTACACACACATCACCTCCCCGATTAGACGCTACGCTGATTTAATTAATATTCGTCAACTTAGCGCCTTTATATCCGATGAAACACTGCCCTACACACACGAAGCATTGCTAGAGATTGGAGAGCAGATTAATACCACGTTATTGAACTATAAAAAAGATCAGGAACGCTATTTTAAAAAAGAAGAATTTCAACGGCGCTTGACCTTACTAAAAGCAGATAATGTTTTAACCTCCGACGATGATAGTTTTACCCCCTTGTTAAAAACCGCGATTACCGCTAAACAACTTCCTGCAAGTTTAAAAGAAGAACTAGAAAAACGCTTAGAAAATGAAGAATTATCACTAACGGATATGTTTGTGATTCTATTACAAAGCGATGATTCTAAACAATGGGTAGCCATTAAAACAAAGCTACTGCATCAACTGGGACGATACCTTTACAATACCACCAGCATTTTAACCATCGCCACACAAAAATTTCATTGGCAATCAATAAAATATGAGACCCGCTATACCGAAGGCGTTTCGCTTCAATTCTTTACCATCGCCTCGATTCAAATAAAAGGAGAAGCCTTTAGTTCCAGCTCACAGCAAAATTTGCACATTACGAACAAGAAAACATCTCAACAACTGGCGAACTTGAGCTTGCTGGCTACTATCATCAATATCGAATTAGATATGGAAGCAATCTATAATAATCAATCCATTGAAACCAACACTGCATCATCCTCACCCGTTTTCACAGCACCGCCTCAAGCAGTAAGACCCTTAGCACCGAACAAGGGAAATTTCATTGGTAAATTAGTTGAGTTAGCACAAAAAAAAGGCTGGAACTCACCCTCCTATGAATACCAACAACAAGGGGCTTCGCATCAACCTGTTTTTTTAGTCCGTGCGGGTATTATGATTGATGGAGAAATGCATTATTCCGATGAAAAAAAAGGCGGCAATAAAAAAGAAGTCAAGCAATCCGCATCCGCTGATCTCATAAAAAAAATAGCACAGTTTCCTACCAACATATCATCAAAAATGGCAAGTTCCAAAAATTTTGTTGGGCTATTAAACACCGTTTTTCAACAATACAAACTAAACCTACCCCGCTATCAGATTGATTTTACAGATGATCAGAACATAGCACCGTTTAAATGCATTTGTACCGCTGTTGATCATGATGAATATATAAAAGAAACCATTGGCTATGGCGCTAATAAAAAAGAAGCCAAACAACAAGCCGCTGAAACCATGTTGAAAGCACTGGATCAATAGTAACCAAGCGATGTCGTTATGTTAGCGTATCGACAATCGCTAAAAACCCCACGATCACTGCCAGCACACTTAAACTTAACACCATACCCGCCATAACATCTTTGACTTTACCCACTTCAGGGTGGATTTTGGGGTGTCTATAATCGAGCCACGTTTCAATCGCGGTATTCGCAAGCTCAGCGGCAAGAATTAAACCAATACAAATAAAAATCAACCCCCACCACACCAAGCTAGGTTGAAGGAAAACAAAGAAAATAACAGTAAGCAACGCGCTATAAATATGCCGACGAAAATTACTTTCGGTTTTAAACGTCAATACAATACCGTTTAATGCATTTTTAAGTTTGAAATAAAGAGCGCCATTTTTCATCATGCTAATCCTATGTTTGAGTATAAATTGAGAAGTCTAAAATAGCTATAAACAGAGGCACTTGCAAAATTAAGAAATCAAGGGGATAGTCGAGGCAGATAGCCTAAAAATTGAAAAATGACTTACTCCAAATCCCTGTAAAATAGGGTTAGAAAACGACAAAGGAGCAAGTCATGAGCAGTTTATTAGAGGGATTATCTCAAACTTGGCCAACACTAAAGGTTATCAGGCTTGAACACTATTTATTTCAGTACCCCCGTTTGGTTGGTCGACCGCTTGCAGACCGCGTTTCAATAGCCAGTGCCTTTATCGCCAAGGCGGTTAACAACAGCGATTGGTGATCGTGTAGTGG
>JAGLBW010000172.1 GCA_023146545.1 Cocleimonas sp. | reverse complement strand
GGGGTGAAAGGTGATTTAAGCGATGGATTATTAAAATATTATTATTTTTCTGCCTCTTTTAAACGCTACTGACATAATGCTGTCAGTAGCCCTTGTTTATACTGCGCTTCGTCAAATGACAACAACATAATAATGAATACGGAGAACATAATGAAAAATGTTATCACTTGGTTTGAAATTCCAGTAAAGGATATGGATCGTGCACAAAAATTTTATTCTGCGGTAATGGAAACCCGTTTTAAGAATGAGAATAAAGAGGGAATGAAAATGGCGATCTTTGATTATGAAGAACCTGCGGTCAGTGGTATGTTGATTCAAATGGAAGGTTATGAGCCGAGTAAAACGGGCGCGGTTGTGTATCTTGATGGCGGTGATGATCTAAACGACCCCTTAACACGCGCCGCCGAAAAGGGTGGTGAGGTGATGTGCCCTAAAACAGCGATTAATGACGGTGAATGCGGTTATTTCGCACTGTTTATGGATAGCGAAGGGAATCGCATTGGACTCTATTCAAAAGCTTAGAAGGTGTTGTTTGATAACAGATATATCTACTGTAAATGTCACTGATGTTTGTTTAACTTAACGTTTTAAATTATTTTATTATGCGCCGTGCTGATCGTCTCTTTCAATTGGTTCAAATTCTAAGAAATAAACGATTGGTCACGGCGCAAGCCCTTGCCGAACGGCTCGAAGTCTCTAAACGTACCATCTACCGCGATATTCAAGACCTGAGCTTATCAGGTGTTCCTGTTGAAGGGGAGACGGGGGTGGGTTATCGTTTACGCTATTCGCTTGATATTCCCCCCTTAATGTTTAATGCCAATGAATTAGAAGCGTTAGTGGTTGCTATCCGTATGCTTAAAGCATGGGGAGGTTCTGAACTTAGCGCGGGTGCATGTTCTGCATTGGATAAAATTCAAGGGGTTATTCCTAATGAGTTACGTGATCATCTTGAAGACAGTAAACTGTTTGTCCCTCGTTTTGGTGAACGTAAAGATATTGATGTAACACTCGATACCTGTCGTCATGCGATTGCGAAGTGTCATTATATTCTAATTGATTACCAACGTGCTGATGGCACAATTACACAGCGAAAGGTGAAGTCAGTAGGTCTCTTTTTCTGGGGTAATACGTGGACACTCACGGCTTGGTGCGAGCTGCGCAATGCTTTTCGTGCCTTTCGTTTGGATAGAATTCAGCAATTGCAGGTTTTAGATCAACAGTTCGAAGAGAAAACAGGGCAGCGTTTAGCGGACTATATTGCTTTAATGAAGGACTGTTGATTAATGTTGTGGTGCTGCCTGTTGCTTTGGGTTGACTTATGCTATTTCAAAGGGTTTGTTTCACGTTGCCATAAGCCACCGAGTTACATTTTATAAAGAATTAAGTGTGCTAATTGAGCTATTGACAGAATTAAAGGTAAAACGCTGTTGAATACCACCTCAATTTCAGATAGTGGGTTGGGGTCTTGGTCGTCTTAAACTTGTCAATCTATTGAGCGACCTTCTACAATTAAGGAAGTGATTGACTACGTTGTGATCTACTTAACAAACCCATTGTGTGAAATCAGTTAGATTGTATTTCACTATAAAATGATACAACGATAATAAAAAGACAGCTAAATATTCCCCTTAGTGTAAGGAAAAAATAATGAAAAAAATAATAATGACAGGATTTCTGATCTTCCCTTTATTGATTAGCCCCTTAGTTTTGGCTGATGAAATTACGGATCAAATTGATACGGGTTTAAAGGCGTATAAGGATAAAGATTACAAAGGAGCAATTGAGGAATTTAAATTTATTACGGTTCAATTGCAGAAACTGGAGCAGCAAGAAAACACGAAATTATTGCCTGAGCCATTGAAAGGTTGGTTGGTTAAAAAGAATAAAGAAAATAATCAAGTGGCGCTTAATATTCTCGGTGGTGGTACCAGCGTTAGTGCGGAGTATCAAAATAAAAGGGAGCGTGTGAAAATTGAGATTGTTGCTAATTCACCGATGTTGGCGATGGTCAATATGATGATCAGTAATCCCATGATTGCAGCGAGTAATGCGAATGCTGAACCGTATCGTTATAAGCGTATCAAAGGGATTAAAGAGAAAAAGGGTAAAAACACGGTTGAAATTACGTTATTAATGGCGGGACAGGTTATGGTCAAGGTAACAGGACGTTATTTGCAGGATGAGGCGGTGTTAAAGCAATACCTTGATGCAATGGATATGAAGAAAATAAAAGCCGCGTTGTTATAATTTTTATTATTTGCAAACGCTTGACAACTATTAAGAGATAGTTGTCAAGCGATGATTACGCGAAAAATGCTTCCTAATCGGTGCTTAACTTAATAACCGCCTTTGCGATTACTTTTGGGTAAACCTGCAAATTTACGCCCTTGTTTACTGGGTGCATTTGGGAATAGTTGGAAGCAATCTTTACTCTTTGGCTTGCCACCCCAGATAGATTTCATTGCTTTTACAATCGTGCGCTCATTAGGCTCTTCGCCTTTACTGACATGCTCATCACGTAGGTATTTGATAATATCCCAGTGTTTTTCAGTGAGTTCAATGCCATCAACTTTTGCTATTGCTTCAACGACCTCATCGCTCCAGTCATTGATGTTGACTAAATAACCTTCATCGGTTACTTCTACTGTGGTTCCTTCAAGTATTGCCATTGTATTCTACCTCTTTGAGTTTAAGATAATAAAATTCACATTTTATGTGTTGACACAAAGGGTCAAGGGTAGCACTAAAAACAGTTCATTTTTAGCATTAAAAATACCAATAAACATTGCGCCAAGGTGCTAAAAAGTATATCTAAAATATCGGTAAAATTATCCTACCCTAAAGGGGGTATACCCCTAGATAGCTTAACTCTGTATATTTCTCAGCATCAATTTTAGGTAATGTGTAGCGTATATTGATACGCATTTTTACTACTTGGAGACTTCGAATATGAGCAATAAAGCAGAATTAATTCAGGAAATGTTAGATATGCAAGCTAAATTCATCGCGTATGAAAATAGCGGTAAGTTCGATGCAGAAGAGTATTATGTGGGTGAATGGAAAGAATATCGCTCAAGATACGCTGAATTAACAGAGCAGGTACGTGGCATTGCTTCTGAAGAAGTAAATTTCTGGAAGTAAAGTCCTAGAAAATCAAATATTCTGTTTGGTTTGTTGTAAGTCTAAGCCAGCAGAATAAAAAAAACCGCACCGTGATTGCGGTTTTTTTGTGCTCGCTTAAATAATATCTTGAGGTTTAAACTTCACTCCACATGCGTAATAAATTAGCATAGCTTCGGCTAACTCTAGCGGTCTCATCCGCATTAGGATGATTTGCAATGAGCTGATCTCTTGCGAGAGAAAGATCGTAAAGTAATTCACGTTGTTCGGTGTTTTTTACCAAGCTCTGCGCCCACGTTACCGCAACAAGGCGCTCTCCTTGAGTGACTTCAGCGACACGGTGGAGACTTTTTGATGAATAAATGACCGCTGACCCTGCCGCAAGTTTAACCGACTGTTCCCCAAATTCGGTTTTAATCATTAATTCGCCACCCTCATAATCACGTGTATTGGATAAAAAAACCGTCGTGGATATATCCGAACGATAACGTCCTGTCATAGGGCCCATGACAGGATCATCAACATGCAACCCGTATTGCATCCCTTGGGTATAACGTGCGTAAAAAGCGGTGGCAAGTTTTAAGGGTAATGCGGCATTTTGATAGGTTTCATTTTGTACCAATGCACCCATAACGATTTGATTTAAGCGTTGGTGCAATGGGCTTTGTAACGATAATTCTTCATTGTTTTTAACACCTTTGGCTTCCTTTCCAGCAGAAAGTTTACCATCAATAAAGTCGGCCGTGTTGAGCATTTCTTGAATGGCGTTTAGACGGGGTTGATCCAGTAAATTATCAATTGTGATGAGCATAAATAAACCTCATAGTTGGTGTCTTAATCATTATTTCAGGTACTATAAACGCCTTAATAATCTTTGGAGAAAATAGATGAAGCTCAAAGTTGTTGTTGAAGGTCATGCACAACCTATTCATATCCCTGATGAGCTTATGAAGCAAGCCAGTGAGTACTTCGACATGATGGATCAGGATATGGATAATGGCTATCAAATGAGCCATAACTGGATAGAGAACCCTGATACCTTTCAACGTTGTCAAATCGCAGCGGATAAAATGCTGACCGCGTTACAAACCCAAAATGAAAGCACTTATACCTTAATGGCGGCTTATATTCTAGCGCGAATGCCAGAGACTGAGCTGGTTTCGTTGAGTCAAAGTGGTGATATGAGTGAACATGATATTGATCATATGGATATGGGGTTGTTTTAGGAGGGGTTTAGCGTGAGGTTGCTAAGGAAGCGGACTATCATATCCCACTTCCTTAGTCTCATGATGTTTTTGTAAAATAAATGATGGGGTTTATAAAATAAGCGATAGTGGCGCGAGTACCGCAGGCAAATACTCTAGTATTTTCTTCTCGGTTACTTTTTTATCTGATTTTAAGATCACAATACGATCATCTGCGGTCAGCATTGGATCAGGTGTTACCCCGCGTCGAATGTTGTCGATATTGACCGCGTATTGTTTACCGTGACGAAAAACCACAATGTTTTTGGTATCCGCTAATTCGGTTAAGCCTTGTGATAAGGCAATCGCTTGTAAAAAAGTTAAGTTGCCTTTAATAGGAAAAGGGAATACACCTGGAGTTCTTACGGCTCCTTCTACCGTTAATGTGTTTCTTTTTAATTTGCGTGCGGTGCGTTTAATGGTCACTCTAGGGTCTTGTAAGGCATCTTTTTTTAATAGTGTTGCAATCCGCTTTTCAGCTTGTTGAAGGCTTAATCCCATGACATTTAAACTACCGATGTAGGGTAATGAAATAATACCGCTGTCTTCAACGGTAATGTTTTTAGCAGATAATTCAGGAACTTTAAAGACTAAAATATCCAAGGTGTCTTGTGCTGTGATGTTTGGGGTGATTGCCGTTGTGGATACCATGGCATGACTCACCCGCGCAATAGGGGTTACTGTTTTGGTGACTAAACGAGGTGTAATCGAATGGGGCATTGTTTGTGCGGGTAGTGTTGAGTGTTTCAGTGTTGCCTGTTTGTCTTCGCTTATTTTAGTGTTGCTACAGGAAACGAGGGTAGTACAGAGTGAAAGGGTGATTAATAATGGAGCTGATGGATAGACTAAGTGGGGAAATTTCATAGGAGTACCTTATTTTTATTAATATTTTGATGAAAATAAAAAAGAGAGGCGTTGATAGAGAAACAGCATTGTTCTGGGGTGAAACAAAGGCTGAGGGATAACTTGTTTTTTTGAGGACATAGCTTTAGCTATGAAATTTCTAAGGAAACGAGCTCTTTAGCCTCATCGAGTGGCGTTAAAGTAGCTGCTTCCAAAGAAATTATTGATGCCTACGTTTTATGCCTAAAGCATTATTTATAGGGGTGTTACTATCTAACATGATGCTAAATTAGTCGTTTGTTTTATACCCTGTAGGGTGATTACTTTGCCATCTCCAAGTGTCGTCACACATGACCTGAACCCCCATTGTGGCTTCCCAGTCAATTAAGGTTTTGGCATAGCTAGGATCAGCATAACAACAGGCAATATCACCCGCTCTGCGATCCGTTATTTGATACTTTATGGGTTTATTAGACGCTTTATTAAATGCGGCGACCATTTCTAAGACCGAGTAGCCTTTACCTGTGCCAAGGTTGACGGTGTATAAATTATCAACGCTTGGGTTCTCAAAAGCTTGCAAGGCTTTAACATGCCCTTTGGCAAGATCAACGACATGAATGTAATCACGCACACCTGTTCCATCTGGTGTAGGGTAATCACCACCAAAAATAGAAAGCTGTTCTAACTTTCCAACCGCAACACCCGAAATATAAGGCATTAAATTGTTAGGAATATCATTCGGGTCTTCGCCAATAAGCCCACTTTTGTGCGCGCCAACAGGGTTAAAATAACGGAGTAGTGCGATATTCCATTCAGGGTGAGCAATGTGGATGTTTTTTAGTACATCTTCAATGATTAGCTTAGAACCACCGTAAGGGTTGGTGGTGCTGGTGGGAAAGTCTTCTGTGATGGGAACAGTCGCAGGATCACCATAAACCGTTGCCGAGGAGCTGAAAATAACACGGCTAACCGTGTTACGTTCCATTGCACCAAATAAAGTAATGCTACCTGAAACATTATTATCATAATACATGAGCGGTTTTTCGACCGACTCACCCACGGCTTTTAATCCTGCAAAATGAATGACCGCATAAATATTATACTCATTAAACACGTGATCTAACGCCTCTGCATCACGAACATCACCTTTAATAAAAGTAATGGTTTGTCCTGTAATTTGTTTAACACGATCCAGAGCAATCGTTGAGCTATTGGATAGATTATCAAATACAATGGGGGTAAAACCTGCGTCAAGTAATTCAATGCAGGTATGTGAGCCAATGTAACCTGCTCCGCCTGTGACTAATATATTCATAGTTGATTATTTTAAATTGTAATTTAGGGGATATTTTTAACTAATAATTATAATTAAGATTATTCAAATCGCAATATTATCAATAAAAATAATGCTGTTATGTAGTAAATTTCCGATAAAATGTATTTTATTTTTTGAAGATGAATTGTCAAAAACTATGCTGGTTAGTTCTATAATAAGAAGGCGCTTCTAAAAATTTTGGTCGATATGGATTGAATTCATCATCGCTAAATCTATTGTAAAAATAAACAAATAAGGGTATTTATTGAATGGCAACGATCGAAGAAAATTCGCCGCTACACGAGGAGATGAGGGTATGGCGGCATTGGTTGCATCAGCATCCAGAGCTTGCATTTCAAGAGTATTCGAGCAGTGAATACATTGTAAAAATATTAGAGTCGCTGGGTTATACCCCTGAAACGGGTTGGGCGACGACAGGGGTTGTGGCTACTTTAGAAGGGGAGGAGGAGGGTGATCATATTGCACTGCGTGCTGATATTGATGCGTTGCCGATTTTAGAGAAAAACAAACTGCCTTATAAATCATTAAATAAAGGCAAAATGCACGCTTGCGGTCATGATGGACATACCAGTATGTTGTTGGGTGCAGCCGCTTATTTAAAACAAAACCGACAATTTAAGGGGACGGTGCATTTTATTTTTCAGCCTGCTGAAGAAGGCTTTGGTGGCGCTCGGGTTATGCTGGAAGAGGGATTGTTTGATCGTTTTCCCTGTAAAGCGGTTTATGGTATGCACAATTGGCCAAGCTTGCCTGTGGGTGAATTTGTGGTGCATCAGAAAGAAGTGATGGCGGCAACTGATGCCTTTTCTATTACGGTTAAAGGTAAAGGCGGACATGCGGCAATGCCCAATGAAACCATTGACCCTGTTGTTATTAGTGCGCAGGTGATTAATGCGTTGCAGACGATTGTATCAAGAAATGTATCGCCATTAGACAGCGTTGTGATCAGTGTGACCCAAATTCATGCAGGTTCAGCGACTAATATCATCCCTGATGATGTCGCACTATCGGGTACGCTACGTTATTTTGATAATAAAAAAAGTAAGCAGGTTAAAAAAAGAATGAAACGTATTGTAAAGCAGGTCTGTAAGAGTATGGGGGCTAAGGGGAAACTTCGTTTTGAACTGGGCTATCCTGCTACGATCAATACGCCCGAAAAGACAGCAGACTGTATTTTAGCCGCAAAAGCGGTTGCAGGTGATCATGCTGTTCATTGTGATCGACCGCCGAGTATGGGGGCGGAAGATTTTTCTTATCTCTTAAATGCTTGTGGGGGTGTTTATATTTGGATTGGTAATGGAGAGGGAAAAGGAGGGTGCTTATTGCATAATAATCATTATGATTTTAATGATGATGTTTTACCTTTAGGCGCAAGCTATTGGGTTGCCTTGGTTAAACAGCTACTGCCCTTATCAGGCACTTTAGATCATGATCCATGCTAGATATTTTATATCAAGACCAATACCTTGTTGCGATTAATAAACCCTCGGGCTTGCTGGTGCATCGGAGTATGATTGATCGTCATGAAACCGCCTTTGCAATTCAGCAAACACGGGATCAAATCGGACAACGGGTATACCCTGTACATCGTTTGGATAAACCCACCTCGGGGGTGTTATTATTTGCTTTAAATCAGTCGATTGCGGCTCAAATAGCGCAACAATTTAGTGACAAGCGTGTAGAGAAAAACTATACCGCTGTGGTGAGAGGCTATACTAAAGCGAGTGATTGCATTGATTATGCGTTGAAGGAACAGCACGATAAAATGACCGATGCGAAAGCGCAAAAAAACAAAGCAGCACAGGTAGCGGTGACAGACTATCGGCGACAAGCAACTGTCGAGTTGCCTTTTGCTGTCGGGCGCTATACGACAGCCCGTTATTCACTCTTGAATTTAAGTCCAAAAACAGGACGAAAACATCAACTACGCCGTCATCTAAAACACATTTTTCATCCTATTGTAGGCGATACTTCCCATGGGGATGGGAAACATAATCACTTTTTTCGTCAGCAGTTTGGTTGTCATCGTTTGTTATTACATGCAGATAACTTAGCATTGACACACCCTGTTTCAAACCAGACCTTATTCATTAATGCTCCCTTGCTTGATGATTTTCAAAAAATAATTAATCAACTGTTCGTGTAAAAAAATAGGTTGCTTTATTGTTACCAAAAAATGAACTAAACGTCATGTTATTTGTCTTTCTACGCTATGCTTTTGCTCATCATTAGGAGAGCGATAGATTTTGATAACGTGAAAAAGAGTTATTTGGCATAAAACTTTAATTTGCGGATCATGAATACCTGCTCTATTATTCTAATAGACTCCCCACCTAAATGTAATAAAACCAAAAGTTTATAGGTTATTTTATAAGCATTCCTTCCTTGCCCTATTAGGTTAAAAATACAACCAATGAATAAAATAAAACAGCGTAATCTACTGGCTTTAATGGTGGCTTTTTTACTGTTAGGTTACTCTACAAGGGCAATTTCAGCCCCCGTTAACTTTACCTCACCTTTGGGAATGAATACCAATGAAGCGCTAGAAAATGACAGCAGCTTACCGTTTGTGGATTTATTTCGGTTGGCGTTACCTTTTGAAGAGGCACGTCCTTGGTTCACGAAAGGAAAAGTCACTTTTGATCGCGATGGGTGGCCGACTAATTTGAGTCGAGGACGTGCAGGAACTCGTTTTATCAGCCATATGCCAATCAAAAACCTGCCTCAAGGATTGTATACTGTCCGTTATGATGGTGAAGGACGGATTCGTTATGGAGCCAGTGCTAAATTGGTGAAGCGTTTATACGGCAAAGATATTATTCGTTTTGTACCGATGAAAGATAATTTAATTACCGCCACATTATTTATTGAAAATACCAACCCTAAAAACTATATTCGGAATATCCGCGTTTTAATGCCAGGTGGGGTGTGTATGGGAGACGCTTTTCACCGTGTTAATGGTGCTAAAGCTTGTGGTTCGCGTCAATTTTTATCCTTTGAAGATCATTACCAACAAATTATTTTTAATCCTGAATACCTGAATTTTATGAAAGATTTTAAGGTGATTCGGTTTATGAATATGGGAGCCGTTACGCGTAATAACCTTAAATCATGGAAAAAACGTCCCCACCTAACCAAGGCAACGTGGGGAGGAAAAGAGGGCGTGCGGGGTATTCCCATTGAGATTATGGTGGAGTTAGCGAATCAATTGAATATTGATCCTTGGTTTAATATTCCACACAATGCAGATGATGGTTTTCTTCATTCGTTTTCTCAATATGTTAGAGATCACCTTCGACCGCATTTAAAAGTGTATATCGAATACAGCAATGAAACATGGAATGGTTTGTTTGTTTCCCAAGCTGAGCATATGAAACAGCAAGGTACACGCTTTAAACTGGATAAAAATAGGCGGTATGCTGGTGCAAAATATTATTCAATGCAAAGCGTCAAAATATTCAAACTGTGGGAGCGCGTTTTTGGTGGGCAGCAACGTTTAGTCCGTGTGATGGGAGGGATGACAACGGATACTAAACTAACACACCTATTGCTGGGGTATAAAAATGCCTATCGCTACGTGGATGCCTTTGCGATTGGACCGTATTTTCATATTCCTCAAAAAGAAATCCGAAAAATACGCAGCGTTAACGCTATTTTTAAGAAATTAAGCGATCCAAAAAACCGTTATTCAGTAAAAAATATTCTAAAGTTTGTTCACCAACAAGCTAATATTACACGGCGTTACGGTGTTGATCTAGTCGCTTATGAAGGCGGGCAACATCTAGTTGATCATAAAACACATTCACTGTCTGAGGGCGCAACCCCTTATCTATTAAAGGCTAATCGAGACCCCAGAATGGGGCGTTTATATTTTGAGCTACTCAACGGCTGGAAAGATGCGGGAGGCAAGCTATTCGTGTTATTTTCTGCTCCCCGTAGTTACACTTGGCATGGTAGTTGGGGAGTGAAAGAGTACATTGCACAAGTCCCTTCGCTAGCACCAAAATATCAAGCTATTCTGTCGTTCAATCGAACGACTCCCTGTTGGTGGGAAGGCTGTACGTCATCGGTTACTTTTCATCAACGAAAGCCTCGTAGTATCTCCAAGCATCGGGTTTTAGGGGTTGAGGCGGTGGCAGAAAAGCCCCTTGTTGCACCTGTGTTTAAGCTACAACGAGCAGGTTATAAATGGCTGAATGCACCTTCAATACGAATCGGTAATTTAATTTCAGGGGATGTGGATAATCGCAATGATTTATTGGCCGATTGGCGAGCGACATGGGATAACGAAGGTTTGAATATACGCGTTAATGTTCAAGATGATAAAATAGTACAAGATTCATCAGAGCGTTGGGCGGATGATTCGATAGAAATATATTTGGATATTGATAATAGCCGTCAGCCGCGTTATGACGGACGTAATGATTTCAAACTATCCTATCGTTTAAGGGATAATAGTGTGACACTGGATGGTGTAAAGTCAAAACTTATTCAACGCTCGATTGGTTTCTCAATGAAACAGATTGCGCGGGGCTATGTTTTGGAAACCTCTATTCCTTGGAAAGCACTACGGGTTAATCCTAAAGTGAATCAGCGCATTGGCTTTGAAGTAGAAGTGAATGATGATGACTCAGGAAAGCAACGTGATGGTAAAATAGCATGGAATGCCAAAGTGGATAAAGCGTGGAAAAACCCACAAATGTTTGGTCAAATTATTTTGCAACAACGGGGAAAATGACCTTGATGTACAGAGTCGTTGCCAAATAATATAATTTACCCCTTTCTTTTTTAGAGAATAAGAGTAAAATTGCGCGATTATTTTTTTGGTCAAGGTTGTCTTAATCCAATCGGCAAAGACAACCTCAGTTGACAAGCAGAATACAACGTAGAATATAAATTATGGTTACAATTCGTTTAGCACGAGGCGGTTCAAAAAAGCGTCCCTTTTATAACATTGTTGTTACAGACTCACGCAAGCCACGCGATAGTGGTTATATTGAGCGTTTGGGCTATTTTAACCCTGTCGCACGGGGTCAAGAAGTGCCTTTACACCTTGAAGACGACCGTATTAAACATTGGATGGACTTAGGGGCTAAACCTTCAAGTCGTGTAGCGAAACTAATGGCTGATGCGGCTAAAGCAATGGCGGCAGAATCGGCTACTGCTGACTCATCGGCTACTTAAATTTATGTTTACGGGTTATTAGATAGAATAATTCTTTCTGTGTGCTGTGTTCTCTATGAAACAATCGTCTAATGAAGTCTATCTGGGTGAAATATCAGGTGTTTTTGGGGTGAAAGGTTGGGTGAAAGTCTTTTCACACACCGCTCCAAGAGAAAAAATTGTTAAATACAGAACATGGCTATTGAATAATGGTGCTGATCAAGCAAGTCTTAATGCTGTTAAGTTGCTCAATGGTCGTCGTCAAGGCAAAGGCGTTGTTGCTCAACTCCAAGGGGTTAACGATCCCGATCAAGCGTTTAAGTTAATCGGTAAAAAAATTTACATTGAGAAAAAACAGCTACCAAGGCTGGCTAACGGTGAATATTACTGGTCTGATCTTGAAGGTTTATCAGTCAAAACACTCAATGGTGTTGATTTAGGTCAGGTGAGTTGGTTATTTGAAACAGGGAATAATCATGTCCTTGTGGTGAAAGGTGATCGAGAGCGCTACATTCCCTATGTTTGGGATGAGGTCGTGGTTAGTGTCGATCTATTGGCTTCTCAAATGGTAGTAGATTGGGACGCTGAATTTTAGTGTTTTTGAATCATTGGATCTAAACCATGCGCTTTGATGTCATCACTTTATTTCCAGAATTAGTCCACGCCGTCACTGCCTCAGGCGTTGTCGGTCGAGCAGCCCATGCTGATTTGATTAATTTACACTGTTGGAATCCTCGTGATTACACAACCGATACCCACCGTACCGTTGATGATCGACCTTATGGTGGCGGGCCTGGAATGGTGATGAAACCTGACTGTCTTGTGGAGACCCTTCAAGCCGTTAAATCGAGCAACAAGACGGCGGGTATTACGACCAAAGTGATCTATTTAAGCCCTCAAGGTAAACCCGTTAAACAATCTGCACTTCAAACGATGTCACAGGATCAAGGGTTGACCTTTCTGTGCGGACGTTATGAAGGGGTGGATGAACGTGTTATTGAATTGGAAGTCGATGAGGAATGGTCAATCGGTGATTATGTCCTAAGTGGTGGTGAACTCGGTGCTATGGTCTTTATTGATGCGATTACGCGTTTATTGCCCAATGTGTTGGGACATCAGGAGTCTGCGGAACAAGATTCTTTTTCCGATGGTTTATTAGATTGTCCTCACTATACACGTCCTGCCGTTTTTGCTGAAAAAAGTATTCCTGATGTGCTAAAAAGTGGCGATCATCAACGTATTGCCCGTTGGCGACGAGAGCAGGCGCTAGGGCGTACTTATCAACGTCGTCCCGAATTATTAGAAAAGAAAAATTTAACAAAAGAAGAGCAACAACTTCTTCAACACTTTTTAAAGAAGACACCCTAGTACATTTCTAAGCCGTCCTTCTTTAATTTTACTCAAATTTTATAGCATACAGAAAGTATAGAGGATCAACATGAATAACATCATCCAGCAGCTTGAAGCAGAGCAAATGAATAAAGAAATCCCTGTGTTCAATCCTGGGGATACCGTGATTGTTCAAGTTCGTGTAAAGGAAGGTGAGCGTGAACGTTTACAGGCCTTTGAAGGTGTTGTCATCGGTATAAAAAATCGGGGGATGAACTCTGCTTTTACTGTGCGTAAAATCTCACACGGTGAAGGGGTGGAGCGTGTGTTCCAAACATACAGTAACGTTATTGCCAGCATCGAAGTGAAGCGACGTGGTGATGTTCGTCGTGCTAAATTATATTATCTACGTGGCTTGACGGGTAGAGCAGCGCGTATTAAAGAAAAAGTATAAAGCAACAGCACAGCACAAAGATATTCTCGTGCCGTTGAGTGATAAAAGCTGACATCTTTCAGAGATGATCAGCTTTTTTTTGGTCTCTTTTTGATTCTATTAACGCTTGTTAAGTCAGCATTGGTTCAGTCTGTTTGTGTTATAAAATCGTGTAGACTGCTGGAGTCTGTGCGAAAACAGGTACTCTGACTATAAATTTCCCTGATTGTATCTGTTATTCGATAAAAATAGATATTTATCCGCGTGATTTTTGCTACAGGTACTGCTCTCAGGTGGCTTCCTAGGTTTTTTTGATATGGATTGATTAACGTTCTTCTTCGTTCATTTTACCCTAGCGTCTTGATAGTATAGAAAATAATAAAATAAGGAATAGAAAGGTTATTGCGATGGAGTATTTTTCTTCATATAGTGGTCTGTTATTAGCATTATTATTAGCTAGTGTACTCACTATTGGATGGTTTCTGTTTCGCTGGAAAAAATCAGCAGTCATTGATAAAGCGATTATTGATTACAAACAAGATGTCTTTAGAATTATTCCTTATCCAATTGTGCTTTTGAATAAGAAAGAGGCGTGTTTGTATATTAATCCAGCGGCAGAAAAAATATTAAAACTGAAGCTGAGACAGATTATTGGCAAAGATTATAAAAATATTTTTTCATTACTGGATTCCACAACCGATCTTCCCCTAACTAATTTTCAGCGACTGGCTGAAGATGAGCATTGGAAAGAATGTGAGCTAAAATTAACACTGGATGACGAAAAAATCATGGTGACGGAATTGAGCGTGATTCCGATGCGTTATGATTACCAACAGCAGGTTGATGATATTTATGTATTAAGTTTAAAAGATATAACACACCAAAGAGCATTGGAAATTCAGCTGAGCCTTTTGGAAAAAAGGGATGGTTTGACGCATTTACATAACCGTAAAGCGTTTGAAATTGTCTTAACAACGGTAATTAATGACTCCAGAAAACACGGGGCAACTCATGTTTTCTTTTATCTTTCCATCGATCAATTTAGGAATATTAAAGATAGTATCGGTTCTACTGATGGGGATGAGCTGATAAAGGGTGTTGCCAAGTTATTGAGACAAAATATTCAACACATTGATATTGTCGCACGTTTAAATATTGATGAATTTGGTATTTTGTTTCGGGAAAAAAATATTCTTAAAGCAATTAAGATCATGAAATTTATCAATCAACAAATTGATGAGTTTAATTTCATCCGTAAGGGAATGACTTACCCTATTACCGTCAGTGGTGGGTTTGTTTTGGTGGATAAAAACAGCAATAGTGCGGCACAAGTACTCTCTGAAGGTGATTTGACGTGCCGTATTGCCCGTAAAAAAGGCGGCGGTAGAATTCTCGCGTATCGTGAGGATAATGCTGATATACAGCAAGCGCAGGATAACCTCAAAGGGGTCTGGAATTTAAAGCAAGCCTTTAAAGATAACCGTTTTAGCTTGTTTGCCCAGCCTATTCACCCCTTAGCGCCTAAGAAATATGCCTTAGCGTACAGTCATTATGAAATATTGATTCGGATGTACGATGAAGAGGGTAATATTGTTCCTCCTGATGAATTTATTCCCATTGCTGAAAATTATTCAATGATGCCGACCTTAGATCGTTGGGTCGTTAGAGAGGCGATTCGTCAACTAAAAGCAGTAACACAAATGAACCCTATACCTGTTTTTGCGATTAATTTATCAGGGACAAGTCTTGATGATGAACGATTTTTACCGTTTGTTTTAGAAGAAATTGAGAGTGCAGGTATTGACCCAAGGATGCTCTGTTTTGAAATTACCGAGCAAATTGCAGTGAGTAATCTACAATTAGCGGAGAAATTCATTGAAACACTTCGTTTAAGAGGCAGTAGTTTTTCGCTTGATGATTTCGGAACGGGTGTCAGCTCTTATGGTTATCTACGCTCATTAAATGTTGATTATTTAAAAATTGATGGCATCTTTATTAAAGATATTTTATCTGATGATATTACTCAAGCGATGGTGAAATCAATTGTTCAAGTGGGACACAGAATGGGGCTAAAAATCATTGCTGAATATGTGGAAAATGAGCAAATCATTGAATGGTTGCGGAAAATTTCTATTGATTATGGTCAGGGGTACGGTATCGCAAAGCCCGAACCTTTAAGTGAAATGATTAAACCCCATTGCTGATCATCACTATTTAGGGTCTTAGGATCTTTGCTCTTAAATTCTTATTCACTTCCACCTTTAACAACAGGTCTAAAGCGGGTCACATGAATCTATTAACTCATCAGTTTATCCCTTATTTATTTAGAAAAAGGCATTATTTTGCCGTTATTTTCTTGTCGTTATCATTTGTGGGATGCAGTGCCTTACAAGCCGATTTAACAGGTGATAGGGGTGTAACCAAGGTTAATTATGAAAGCACCAACTGGGATGCGTTTAATCAAGATGCTTACCTTTTTAACAAGTCACTTGATGATCACGTCTTAAAGCCAATCGCCATTGGTTATAAAAAAGTAACACCTGCATTTCTTGATACAGGTATCAGTAATGTTTTCTCGAATTTAAGAGAAGTTCCAAATACCATTAATGCCCTTTTACAGTTCAAATTAAAAGA
>JAGLBW010000171.1 GCA_023146545.1 Cocleimonas sp. | reverse complement strand
TCAGGTCCCTATGTGATGCTTCCTTTTTTCGGTCCTTCAACGGCAAGGGATAGTATCGGTTTGTTGGTGGATAGTGTCACTAATCCTTCCTTTTTCTTTGAAGACTCACTGGCTTACTATGCTGTGGATCGAATTGATAAACGTGCTGATTTACTGGCGACAGAAGATGCCTTAAAAGGCATGTCCGATGATCAATATCAAGTGCTTCGGTCAGCTTGGTTGCAACAACGGCGGTATTTAATCAAAGACGGTAAACTTGATGCGAAAGCGATTGATGAAAAGAAAAGCCTGATTGATGAGTTAGAAGACCTCGATTAAGGAATGACTCATAAATGACACTTGCCGAGGCTAACTTGTCTTTTTTACAGATAAAAAATCTTTGGTATCAGTGCAGTACGCTATATTATGCGTAGTCTTAAACATAAAATAACGACATAGCACACATATGAAAATACATATCTTAGGGATTTGTGGCACGTTTATGGGCGGTATTGCGCTCTTAGCTAAAGAATCAGGGATTGAGGTAACAGGCTCGGATAAAAATATTTATCCTCCAATGAGTACCTTGCTGGCTTCTCAAGGGGTTGATGTTCGACAAGATTTTCTATCTGAAAATATAGACAACGATACCGATAATATCGTCGTCGGTAATTTTATGCGTCGTGGTATGCCCGTTGTCGAAGCACTGTTAAATGACGGTGCAGATTATACCTCAGGACCTCAATGGCTTTATGAGCATATTTTAAAAGATCGTTGGGTTATAGCCGTGGCAGGTACACATGGAAAAACCACAACCTCCAGTATTTTGGCATGGATTTTGGAATATGCAGGGATGTCGCCTGGTTTTTTAATTGGCGGTGTTCCCGAAAACTTTGGGGTTTCAGCACGTTTAGGAGGTTCTCCTTTTTTTGTGGTAGAAGCGGATGAATACGATACTGCTTTTTTCGATAAGCGTTCTAAGTTTGTGCATTATCATCCCAGTACCTTGGTGTTAAATAACCTCGAATATGATCATGCGGATATTTTCCCTGATTTAGAAGCGATTAAAACGCAGTTTCACCATCTAATGCGGATTGTACCGAATAAAGGTTTAGTGGTTTTAAATAAAGAAGAAAGCAATTTAGATGATGTGTTAGACAAAGGGTGTTGGACACCAACCGAAACCTTTTCCTCAGAAGATAAAGCAACAACAGAACATCACCAAGCCAAGTGGCAGGTTGAGTATTTAAAAGCGGATGGCCGTCATTTCCGTGTGTTAATGGATGGAGAAGAACAGGGTGTTGTAACTTGGGATTTATTGGGTAAACATAATATCAGCAATGCGCTTGCGGCGATTGCGGCGGCGCGTCATGTTGGTGTTCCTGTTAATCATGCGATTGATGCTCTCGCAGAATTTAAAGGCATTAAGCGACGGATGCAATTGCGTGGGGAAGTTAATCAAATCCGAGTTTATGATGATTTTGCACACCATCCTACTGCGATTAAAACAACCTTAGCGGGTTTGAGGGCTAATGTAGGTGATCAAAAAATTATAGCGATTTTAGAGCCGCGCTCAAACACCATGCGGATGGGTATTCACCACGACAGCCTGATTGACTCCTTAGCTGTCGCGGATCAAGTTTTTTTGTACCAACCTAATGATATGGATTGGGGTATGGATAATGTCGTCAATCAACTGGGGGCTAATGCTCAGCTTTATCGTAATATTGATCAATTAGTGACTGCTGTGGTTACGGTAGCAACCGCTGGGGATCAACTCTTAGTCATGAGTAACGGTGGTTTTGGTGATATTCATAATAAGTTATTGGAAAGCCTAAAGCAGTGAGTCATTCAAGGAGTATTGCGACCGTTACACTCATTATGACGGGTGCATCAGGTGCTGCGTATGGATTGCGTTTATTGGAGATGTTGCTTAAGACAGGGGTGCGGGTTTATTTATTATTATCACGCCCCGCGCACATTGTGATTAAAATGGAGACTGACTTACAGCTCCCAACACGAGCATCCGAGGTTGAAGCTTTTTTTAACGAAACGTACCAAATCAAAAAGGGTCAGCTGCGTGTTTTCGAGAAACAGCAGTGGTTAGCACCGATTGCCAGTGGCAGTGGTGTGGCAGATGCCACGATTGTTTGTCCTTGTACGACAGGGACACTGTCTTCGATTGCTTTAGGCAGTAGCCGTAATTTATTAGAACGGGCGGCAGATGTTGCTCTAAAAGAGCGCAAAAAACTCATTTTAGTGATAAGAGAAACCCCTTTTTCAGAAATTCACTTAGAAAATATGCTGAAATTAACCCGTATGGGTGCGATTATTATGCCCGCCAATCCGGGCTTTTATTTTAACCCCCAATCGTTGTCGGATCTGATTGATTTTATGGTGGCGCGTCTACTGGATCATCTTGATATAGAGCACCAGTTACAACCACAATGGGGTGAATCCTGAATTTTTCTAAACGAGATGCTTGTAATTATATAAGTAACATCTTATATTCTAGGTTAGTGCTAAAAACAAGCAGAAACAGCATCTTTTAGGTTTTTATGCCAAAGGGTGATAGAGAATATACAGTAATCATTTATTGTATTGGTTAACAAAAAAGGAAGAGAAGAGTGGCAACAGTAGATATTACGGCAGATACATTTGAAGACGCAATTAATAAGAATGATATTGTGATTATAGATTTTTGGGCAACATGGTGTGGACCTTGTCAGTCTTTTGCTCCCATTTACGGTGAGGTTTCTGAAAAGCACGCTGATATTATCTTTGGTAAAGTGGATACCGAGACAGAACAAGAACTTGCAGGTCATTTTCAAATTCGATCTATTCCTACCTTAATGATTTTCCGCGAACAAGTCGTGCTCTTCTCACAACCGGGGATGATGAATGCAGCTCAATTAGAAGATGTAATTGGTAAAGTTCGAGAGATTGATATGACAACAGTCCATGCTGATATTGCAAAGCAAGAATCAGATCAAACGTAATATATGATACGTTCCACTTAATAAATAATGCCGGTGGAATGATTATTGATAACTGGGGAAGTTAATAGTTTTTACGTCTTCACTACGGTAAAATTCCCCTTTATTTCTTAATGATTTATCATTGAGATTCTCTTTAAAGTATGTCTAAAAAAGGTTTTTATGAAGGCTGATTACCTAGATTTTGAGCAACCTGTTGCTGAATTAGAAGCTAAAATTGATGAGTTACGTTATGTTGGTAATTCAGAGATTAATTTGTGTGAAGAAGTAGCTCGTTTAGAAAAAAAAGCAGAAATATTGACTAAAAATATTTTCAGCAAGTTAAATTCTAAACAAATTGGACAATTAGCACGACATCCTATTCGTCCCTATACCTTTGATTTAATAGATTTATTATGTAGTGATTTTCAAGAATTACACGGTGATCGTCATTACGGTGATGATCAAGCCATTGTGGGTGGTCTAGCCCGTTTTGAAGGTCAGCCTGTGATGATTATTGGTCATCAAAAAGGACGTGATACGAAAGAGAATATACGGCGTAATTTTGGAATGCCACGTCCTGAAGGTTATCGTAAAGCCCTGCGTCTTATGAAATTGGCCGAAAAATTCCATATTCCTATTTTTACCTTCATTGATACCCCTGGTGCTTACCCTGGTGTCGGTGCAGAGGAGCGCGGTCAAAGTGAAGCGATTGCACGTAATCTCTATGAAATGTCAAAATTACGCACTCCAATTATTGCTACCGTTGTTGGCGAAGGCGGGTCGGGTGGGGCATTAGCGATTGGCGTTGCTGATAAAGTGATGATGCTAGAGTACAGTACGTACTCTGTTATCTCACCTGAAGGTTGTGCTTCTATTTTATGGAAAGATGCGAGTAAAGCTGATCAAGCGGCTGAAGCATTGGGTATTACTTCTCAACGCTTAAGTAAATTAGGGCTGATTGATCGTATTATTTCAGAGCCTTTAGGCGGAGCACACCGTGATTATGACGCGGTTGCCGTTACCTTGCGTGAAGCTTTGGAAACCAGTCTACGTGAAGTACGTTCTTTGAATATTGATACCTTATTAGAAAAACGTTACAAAAAACTCATGGCAATGGGTGAGTTTGAGACTTAGAGAACGAAAACGCTACCCTCTTTTCTTATGTTAAATGTTCATCAACTCCTGCAACATCTTGATACATTAACACCGTCTAAAAAAGTATTGATTGCCTTTAGCGGTGGTTTAGATTCCTCTGTTTTATTGCACGCTTTGGTGCAAGCAAATCAGGTCTCAAAGTCGCTTCAATTGAGGGCAATTTACATTGATCACGGTTTGCAGGCAATCGCTTCTCAATGGTCAATCCATTGTCATCAATTTTGTCAAACCTTGACAGTTGACTGCGAAACCATTGCTTTGGGGTTAAAGGTTCAACAAGGACAAAGCTTGGAAGCCGTAGCAAGAGAAGCCCGCTATCAAGCCTTTGCAACGGTGCTACAGAGGGGTGAAGTCTTATTAACGGCTCACCATCAAGACGATCAAGCCGAAACGCTACTTATTCAATTATTTCGAGGGGCTGGAGTCAATGGGCTTGCCGCAATGCCAGCCGTAACAAATTTTGCCAAAGGTCAACAAATACGCCCGTTACTAAATACCCCACGACAAGCCTTGCTTGAATATGCCCAACATCATAACTTAGCTTTTATCGAAGACCCGAGCAATCAAGACCAAGCCTTTGATCGTAATTACTTTCGTCATCAGATTGTGCCACGTTTAAAGCAACGTTGGCCGAGTATGAATCAAGTGCTTTCGAGAGTGGCTCATCATCAAGCCGAAGCTAAATATTTACTGGAAGAGTATCTCGTATCAGACCTGCTTACCGTGCAGGGAGAGGTTGAAAACACGCTCTCGATTGATCAACTTAAGTGTTATTCATTACCCCGATGTAAAGCTATTATTCGTTATTTTTTAGCACAACAAGGCTTTCTTGCCCCTTCAGAAAAAAAACTACAGCATATTATCTCCGATGTTTTAAATGCTAAACAAGAGGCAATACCCAAAGTCCATTGGCAAGGTGTGGAAGTGCGGCGTTATCAGGGTGATCTATATGCTTTATCACCATTGTCTCAACATAATGCTCAACACGTCATTACTTGGGATGGACAACACAATTTATGGCTTCCATCCCTAAACAGGGTATTGAAACCTGAACAATTAGACGATATAACACCCCTTCGCTTAAAAAGTAATCATAAAATGGAAATTCGGTTTCGCCAAGGGGGTGAAAAAATATATCAGGAACACCGTCATTGTCACTGTTCATTGAAGCACTACTTTCAAGAGGTGAAGATACCACCGTGGGAGCGCTCACGTATTCCATTGCTTTATATTGATGGTCGGTTGGTTAAGGTGATGATTTAAAAAATAGGATAAAGAATTGAAGACAATAGAAAGAATATTTGAAAAATTCCTTTGGAATAGCCGTTTAATGGTCATTGCGGCTGTATTAGTCAGCATCGTTTCAGCCGCTGCGGTGCTGTATATGTCCACCATTGATGCATGGATTATGGTGAGTCATTTAGGTGAATACATATCCCCTGAGTTATCCTCAGCGGCACGCGTTGAGTTAAGAGCGAATACCATTAAGCATGTTGTCGAAATTATTGATGGTTACCTGTTAGCAACCGTGTTACTTATTTTTGCGCTGGGTTTGTATGAATTATTTATTAGTAAAATAGACGAAGCAAGCAGTGATGATGCCTCTAAAATATTGATTATTAATAGCTTGGATGATCTTAAAAGCCGTTTAGCAAAAGTTATTTTGATGATTTTAATTGTGCGTTATTTTGAGCATGCACTCAATATGAAATTTGATACGCCGCTGGATCTTTTATATTTTGCAGGAGGTATCGCCTTGTTAGGTTTTGCTTTGTTCTTAACACATACTCATGAGACAAAAGATAAACGCCATTAAAAGCGATAGCCGATCTCAAACGTAAGTTGACCATTAGTTATCCCTTTAACTTTAGGGATTGGGGTTAGCTTTAGAATAAGCCCTTTATCATCGCCAATTCTAAATTTAAGCACAGGCGCGCATTGTAAGCTTCTCTTTTTATTCTTATGAGAACGACCTTTATAAGCGCAATGGGTATTCAGTAGCGGGGTAATCATGCCGTATTGATAATCATCATGAGAGACTTCACTAAAGGCATTAAAGGATCTGACATGAAAGGTATCAATAAACGTCCCGACACCTTGTTCAAAATGCCAAGCTCCACGATGACGGGTTTTAGAAAAGGCAAAATAATTTAAGTTTCCGTCATTGGTTTTTTTGTCTGTTTTAAAATGGAATGAGCCACCCAAAGGATAAAAGGTGTAGTGATGAGAACGATCGTTTGCATAGAGCAGAGAGGGGAGTAGAAAAAAAAGACAATAAAATAATAACGTTATTTCGCGGGTTATTTTCATAAGCAAGCCTTCAATAATAAAATTGATGAGGTTTAAATTTTAGGCTTATTTTTTGTTTTTTTCTGTTCTTTATTTAAGCATATTTAGAATAATATGAGGGCTAATAACAGCGAGGTAGGGTCAGTTTTTTAAACCCTGTATTTTTAGATCGCAACTATAAATACAGGGTATTGTTTCTTAAGACTTATTTTTCTAGTACGACTGCAATCCATCCTAGTGCGCCGACACGTCCATCTTCTTCATCATTCTGAATACCATAAGCACCGCCTAAAGGCGTGATCATTGTAACTTTCCAGCCTTCCGAAAGGTAATTGTTAAGGTGTTCAGTAACCCCTAAAACATCATCATCGTCATCATCGATATTAATTGTAATTAATTTTTGCATAACAGCATCCTTAGTTATTGCATGTATAAAAGAGCGAAGATTCTAGCATTTTTTATTATAAATCAATTATAAAGCGTATTAATTTTTTGTAATATAGGGTGATAGATCAGCCGCATTAAAGTGTGCTTTGTCCACTTTTAAATAAACAACGCCTTCTGTTGGTGCAATTGAGCTTTCTTTAATGCCTATGATTTTATTTAACTCTTTAAGGGTGTTATTATCTGAAAGCGATTGCTTGTTTAGTTTGAAAATCATGTTGTTATAGAATTTAGGTTGAGGTAATCGAAACGCGACGATTAACCAAATAGTTGCTATGATTGCTCCAAAAAACATAACCCCTGATATGCCTGTATAAGTTAGTACGATACCACCTAATAATCCACCCACAAAAATACCCATAAATTGAGCGGTAGCAAAAACACCCATCGCGGTTCCCTTGGTATTGACGCTACTGTATTTTGCAACCAGCGAGGGTTGCACAGCTTCGAGAAAATTAAAGCCAATAAAAAACAATAAAAAAGAAAATAATAACGGTAAGGTCAGCTCATTCATGAAGCCCATTAAGAGCTGTGCAACGATCAAAATGATGATGGATGTTATAAACAGTGGTTTGATTTTTTGATATTTCTCGGCGAGAATAATTAAGGGGATCGATAAAATAAATGACAGTATAAAAACAGGAAGATAAACCTTCCAATGTTCGGCTTGAGCCAATGCTAAATGATCTCGAAAGATAAAAGGAATCACGGTAAAATTAGCAGTCATTAGCAAATGCAATATGAATACACCAATATTCATTCGTATCAAGGTTGGGTTTTTGAAGGTGGGGGCTAAATAACCGCTAATAATGCCTGCATCACAATGACGATGTTGTATCGGTGCGGGTGGAACAATAAATAAAATAAAGACAATGCCGAGCAGTGCCAGTGCCGTCGTCACCCAGAAAATACCACTTAAACCTGCCCATTGGCTAATGAGAGGGCCAATAATCATGGCGACTGAAAAAGAGATACCAATGGTCATCCCAATGATTGCCATTACTTTAGCGCGATGATGCTCACGGGTAAGGTCTGCGGCAAGTGCCATCGTGGCAGCCGCAATTGCGCCCATCCCTTGAATAGCACGTCCTAAAATAATCTGTTCAATATCATGAGACAAAGCCGCAACGACACTACCGATTGCGAAAATTAATAAGCCACCTGCAATGACAGGTTTCCGTCCAATTTTATCCGATAATAAGCCCAATGGAATTTGTAGCAGGGCTTGGGTTAAGCCATAAATACCAATCGCAAGCCCAATTAAAAAAGGGCTGCTGTCAGGCATGTTTTTCGCGTACAAGGGAAATACGGGTAAAATCATAAAAAGACCCAGCATCCGTACGGCATAAACCGCGGCAAGGGAAAGAGCTGTACGTTTTTCGAGGCTATTCATAGCATGTCTTCGAAAGATTATTGAGGAAAGGGGAGCGTAAATGCGGCATATTACCGCATCTATGGGGAGGAATCTTTGATTATTCTAAAGGCAATGGATGAACTATATCTTATTTTTTTTAAAATGAATCAGTAACCCCAAAGCAAAAATAACCCAAAAAATAATGAAGCCAAACACTATCTCAACGCTTAAAGCAGGGAATAATGGACTAACGAGAAATGTTGCAATGACCGTGTACAGTGTTAATAATGCTACTCTAATATGCCCTGACAATGCGGTCATTAAAGCACCTATAAACGCAAAAAGAGAAATAAAAAGTGCAGGGGTAAAAGCGAGGCTCGGTAAAAAGACGAGTGTTGCAAGGGTCAAACTGATAATGCCGATTACTTTGCCTGTTTTTGGGAAAGCGTTATTATTTTTTGTCAAAGCGTATCTCCTGTATGCTATTTTGCTGTGGAAAAATGAGGGTGATCGTTCTAATTTTTATGCTGATTAAAAGATTAAGTTGTCAGTGCATATCGGAAACGGCATATTACCGCTTCGCTCTATCCTAAAATGGAATTACCGTGGTGAAAACAATCAGCTTAAGGGGTGCTCGTACCCATAACCTTAAAAATATTGATCTTGATCTTCCGCGCGATAAATTAATTGTTATCACGGGTTTATCGGGTTCTGGAAAATCATCTTTAGCCTTTGATACTATTTTTGCCGAAGGACAACGGCGTTATGTGGAATCTTTATCCGCTTATGCGCGTCAGTTTTTATCCACGATGGAAAAGCCCGATTTAGATCATATTGAAGGGTTATCCCCTGCGATTTCTATTGAGCAAAAAACAACATCTCATAATCCCCGTTCCACCGTCGGTACGATTACCGAGATTTATGATTATCTACGGTTGCTCTATGCGAGAGTAGGGGAGCCGTGTTGTCCTGAGCATCATCAAACCTTAGCAGCGCAAACAGTCAGTCAAATGGTGGATACTATCATGGCATTGCCGACAGGCAATAAGCTCATGATGCTGGCACCAGTGGTTCGTAACCGTAAAGGAGAACATGTTAATTTATTAGCAGACCTACAAGCGCAAGGTTTTTTACGGGTGCGTGTCAATGGCGTGGTTTACGAATTAGATGCCGTGCCTAAATTAGCATTACGAAAAAAGCACTGTATTGATGTGGTGGTTGATCGCTTTAAAATTCGTGACGATTTAGGGTTACGTCTTGCCGAGTCGCTTGAGACCACCTTACGATTATCTGATGGTTTAGCACATATTGCGGCAATGGAATGTGATACGGATAAGGAAGAGCTGATTTTCTCGGCAAATTATGCCTGTCCTTTATGTGGTTACGCCGTACAAGAGTTGGAGCCGCGTTTATTTTCGTTTAACAGTCCTAGTGGGGCATGTCAGACCTGTGATGGTTTGGGAATGCATCAAGTGTTTGATCTAAAACGTGTGGTGTCAAAACCTGAGCTAAGTTTAGCCGAGGGCGCGGTACGAGGTTGGGATCGCAACACTGCCTATTATTTTAATCTGATTGATTCCTTAGCCAAGCATTATGATTTTGATGTAGAAACCCCGTATCAACAACTACCAAAGAAAATTCAAAAGGTTATTTTATATGGTAGTGGGTGTACAAAAATAGATTTTGTTCACATTGGTCAAAAAGGACAAATTTACCAACGTCGTTATGCTTTTGAGGGTGTGATTCACAATATGCAACGCCGTTACAAAGAAACCGACTCCAATAAAGTGCGTGAAACTTTGTCAAAAATGATGTCCATCATCACATGCCCTGATTGCAATGGGATGCGTTTAAACGAATCCGCGCGGCACGTGTTTGTCAGCCAACGCAATTTACCCGAAATTACCGCGTTATCAATTGGTGATTGTTATACCTTTTTTAAGCAGCTCAAATTGACAGGGAAACAAGGAAAAATTGCGGATAAAATTATTCGAGAGATTAAATTACGTTTAGAATTTCTGGTCAATGTCGGGTTAGATTACCTGTCCTTAAGTCGTCGTTCTAACACACTCTCAGGCGGCGAAGCACAACGCATCCGTTTAGCCTCTCAAATTGGAGCAGGTTTAGTGGGGGTGATGTATGTCTTAGATGAACCTTCTATCGGTTTGCACCAGCGTGATAACGCTCGTTTATTAAAAACACTATTACATCTGCGTGATTTGGGTAATACCGTGATTGTTGTTGAGCATGATGAAGAAGCGATTCGGATGGCCGATTATGTAGTGGATATTGGGCCAGGAGCAGGGAAACACGGGGGGTATATTACGGCTCAAGGTACGCCTGATGATATTGCTCAAGAGGATGCTTCATGTACGGGGCAATTTTTATCGGGTAAACGAAACATTGAATACCCTAAAAAACGTACCCCACGCAATAAGAAAAAAATATTACGCCTAATCGGTGCAACGGGTAATAACCTTCAATCCATTAATGCCGATATTCCAGTGGGTTTGATGACCTGTATTACGGGTGTTTCTGGCTCAGGGAAGTCAACTCTAATCAATGCCACCTTGTACCCTAATATTGCTCATTTCTTGCATGGGAGTGCGATAAAAAAATCCCCGCTGAAAAAAATAGAAGGGTTAGAGCATTTTGATAAAGTAGTGGATATTAACCAAGCACCGATTGGACGTACACCGCGTTCTAACCCTGCAACCTATAC